>CAJQMS010000023.1 GCA_905479505.1 uncultured Burkholderiales Genera incertae sedis bacterium
CCATCACCGAAGTAAAAAGAATGAGTAAGGAAATATATTGATAGGCTGTGAGTTTGTCAACATTACTAAAATTCGGGTAACTTTAAATCGCCACTATACTTTTATATCCGTCAAATTAAGCAAGATAGTGCTTAAAAGTAAGCAATTTTCATTCATTAACGTAGATGACAGGTGTATAGTTTGCAAAAAAAAGCGGATAGAACGTAATGTATGTGTAGTGTTCGCGTCGCAGTCTAATCGAGTAGTGAGAATCAGGGACTGTAAAAAATAACATTAAGAGCAATTTGGGAGAACCATGGGTAGGCCGAAGTTATTGGATCGAGATAAGGTCGTGGATGTGGCCATGTGTAATTATTGGCGGCACGGTATCGATAACGTCGGTATGGCCAAGATAGCTCGGTTATCTGGTTTTGACCGTGCGGGTATCTATAAGGAGTTTGATGGCGAATCTGGCTTGGTAAACGCGGTGATTGACAAGTATGCCAATGAGCATGTTTTACCGAGGGTTCTTATATTAGAGGCTTGTGAATCACCGACCATGGCGGTCAAGTTGATTATAGATGCATTTATCTTTGATAATGTCCTAAAAGACCTGTCCACTTATGGGATAGAAGACGTCAATTTAAAATGGCCTGAGCCCCCGCAAAAAGCCAAGGGATGCTGCTTTTACGGTCTAGTGATTTCTGACTCAATCCTAGACATGGGATCAAAGACGCAGAAGAAAATAAAAGAGATGGATGAGAAAAGTCGACAGCTCATGTTCGGTGTTTTTGAAAAAGCGGAAACTACAGACTTGTTGCGGAAGGGAGTCACGGCAATAACTGCTCATGAGTTTTATGAGGACCAAATGCTGCTTCTACAGCTGATGCGCAACCGTAATTATGATGAGCCCAGAATGATCGCAGCGAGGAATTTTATGCTGAACAGTATGTTTAAGGAGCATGTTTTAAGCGAGAAGCAGTGATATCCATCTGAGGCATTGTCAGTCTGACGTCTTATTCAGTGACATGATTTTCCGAGCGCTTTAAGTCGCCAATAATTGTATGGTAGTGGCGTGATAAATCCAGCAACCAGCATGGGTGGAATGACCCACCAAGTCAGGACCGCGCCGCCGGTCAAAAACACATCAGTTAAGTTCATCGCGAGTTCCATCCCAATCATCGAAATAAGCGACATCCCGATCGCGGTGTGAAAGGCGTTGTACAGTGGCATTTGTCGACTGAGAATGATGGTCTCGAGTGCAATCGAAGTTAAAAGTCCGTTGATGATCGCCAAAGTCATGATCAGCCATACCGGCCAATCAAGCCCAGCCCATTGAGCCGCTGCAATAGTCCCAAAATCCCCAATTGAGCACCCAAGTAGGCACCATAACGTATTTTGTGACGCCCTTTTCCATGTGTGCGGGCAGGTCCAGTTGATTCTAAGCATGTGCATTAATGACAGTAGTGATTGAGGATAAAGCTATAGCTAGCAGTGAATCGTAGACTACAACGTACAACGGTGCTCCAGTTATTCTGAGTGTCGAGCGTTGCACTGGTTCAGTTTTTGTCGTTTAAGTCGAGGTTGATTCGTTTTTAGAATAAAAAAAAGGCGCCGCACGAATGCGGCGCCTTTCTCTAACAAGGGTAGCTAATAAATTACTTAGCTGTGATCTTGTAGATTTCGCCTTCGTCAGTGTTTGCGTACAAAGCACCGTCAGGACCCATCGTTACACCGCGGTAACGCTTGGTCTCAACTGGAAGATGAATAACGCTTCTAATTGACTCGCCGTTTTGAGCGATATCATATACGTCAAGGCGCATACCTGCTGGTGTGCCACCAAACGCAATACCCATGATGCCGACAACTGCACGGCCTTCATACATTCCCCACTGGCTACCTTCTAGGAAAGCAATAGAAGATGTTCCCTGTGAGTAACCATTGTTCTGCCATGCTGGCTTCATTAGGTCTGGGAATCGTGTATCACTCATAGGCATATAAGCGGCACGAACTGCTGGGATAACACCTTTCTTTTGGTTAGGCATATATCCGCAGTACTCGTCTGGGCAATCACCACGTCCACCAACGTTTTGCTGTGGATCCCATCCGCCGTTTTTACCATTGCTGAGCATAGTTAGCTCATCATTGTGCCAAGGTCCGTGCTCAGCTGTAAATACTTCGCCGTCTGCACGGAAAGCAATACCCTGAACGTTTCGATGACCGTATGTGTAGATACGCTTATCGTAACCTTTAGGTGGGTTGTTTCCTGGATGTGCATTACCGTCTGTATCGATTCTCAACACTTTTCCACAGATCAAAGTAGGTGACTGTGGGCAAACGCCTCTGTGACGATCACCAGTGGTAATCCATAACGCTCCGTCAGGACCGAAGGTAGGTCGGTTTCCGTTGTGCGCACCGTTTCCACCAAATGGGTGGTTAGATTCGAATGGCTTGAACTGGATATCTTGAACGATATCTGTACGACCTGAAACGCTCTTCATGTCTTTGCTGACTTCGAACCGCATTACGATGTTTCCATCACAACGCTCGAAATTAGTCTTGCAGCCATTACCATGATACTTGGTAGATGCTGAAGCAACGTAGATTCGATGGTTATTAGCAAAGTCAGGGTCAACTGCTAGACCGAGCATTCCTGCTTGGTTTGAGCAATGAAGATCTGAACCCATATCGGCGTAGCCGCTAGAGTCTTTCATGCCGTATAGCGCGTGAACATCTCCGTTAGGCATTCTGACGCTGAAACCCTTACACTTTTCAGTGAAGAACATCGTTCCGTCATCAAGAAATGCAACATCCCAAGGATTCTCTAAGCCTGTAAGAACAGCTTCCTGGGTAATGGTTGGTACCACAGCGCTTTTATGGCCGTGGTGCCCAGCGTTAGCTGACGTTGCAAAAATCGCAACAGCCGACACCATAAGGGCTAGATATTTATTAATCATATACTTCCTCCAGTATTAATCACTAATTAGTTTATAAACTTGATAAGTACGCTGCTAAGTTGGCTATTTCCTCATCCGAGAGGGGTTCCGCGTTCATGATCATAAGATCAGAATTTGGACCTATTCTTGTCCCTGCGCGGTACGTTTCCAGTTTGTCGATTAAATAAGCTACTTCTTTACCGGCCAGTTTAGGATAGCTAGCCATCCCTTTTCCCGCTTGTCCGTGGCAAATGAAACAGTTCACCCCGTAGCGTGTTTCCCCGGCCGCAATGTCTCCGCTTGTGGCAGAACTTGCGTAAACAGTAATGAATATAGATAAAAAACCAAAAACCAAACTTTTCATGAAACTCCCCGTGACTTGTAGAACTCAAATACCCAATGAATCCGAAGATTCACCGGTCTATTGGAAAATGCTGATAACAAAACAGCGCTACTAAAACAAATAGGTTTGAAGCCATCTATTTAAGTTATTAGATATTAGAAAATCTAGGGGGAAAAGGAAAGCGAAAAAGCGCAGATTATGAAATATAAGTGAATTTTTCGTAATTTAATTACTTATATGAAATAAAGTTCTTATATTTTTTGAAAGAATTGCTCCAGTAGCGAGTTTTTAATTAATGCGGTTTAACATTCGGTCATTATATATGAATAAAAATACATATATCAATCAGTTAGCTAGTCACAATTCGGTAGTGAATTCTACTCGTGATGACTACCTCATAGCCTTGCTTACGCGAATTTTGTGTAGGGTCAAAACGGTCGATGAAATTATGCAAACAACGAGGCACAGATGAGCCATATTTACGTAATACTTATCGGAGTACTTATACTTTTTTTAGCCGCTTATGCCGCACTTTATTTTAAGATCATAAAGTTAAACGCGAAGATTAGAGACCTGCAGCGGGAAATGCTCTGGTTAAAGCGTAGGCACGGTCTTTTTGAGGGGTTACCTAAAGATTATGCGTCGGCGACTTTAGATCAAAAGTGGAACAAAATTTAGCGGTACGTGAGCCATTACCGTTTGGCGGACTCGTCTAAAAACGAGTTAGACCTAAGCGTCATGACTAACGTGTCACGCCAACCTTCGTTTGCTGTCGGTTGAATGGGTGTGGTTTCATGAATCATTCGTCTGTCGTTAAGTAACAATAATGACCATGGCTCTTTGAGCGTAAAGCGTTGTCCATTTGGATTGTCGACAGCAAATACTCGTGTCTCTCCGCCTTTTATATTGTTACGGCAGATGAGGAATACAGCGACCCAATCCACTCCGTCCCTATGAGCGCCCTCAGGCGTCGGACGTCCGATTCCATGCGTCGTGTCGATTCGAAATTGATGAGTTTCGCCGTACCAGGTGGTCTCACCATCTAGCTTTGATGCCAACGATGATAGCCAGGATAGAAGTGATGTCATGACATTGGAGGAAAGTATGTTGGTCTCAATCGGATCGAACCACCGATGCATACCACCATGTAACGCGTTGTAAGTCTCTGGCTGCCAATGTGCTCGATGTGGCACGACTTCAATGTCATCGCTAATTATTTTTAAACTCGCGTGTCGTCTTTTTCTGTAGCGTCCCCCATCTTTTAAATACTGGTCAGGGGTCAACGTATTCCAAGATTCGCTGAACGCGCTCAATTCATGTGAAGAGGTCTTTATAAAAGTAAGCACGTCTTCCGGGGATACAAGCGCGTAACCGTGTTCTCTGATTGTTCGCTCGAGATCTGTTGGGCGCGTGAACTGGGGATCCAGGGTGTCGGATGTTTTTTTAGAGTTCAAAATTTATACGATATTAGGAGTTAAACGAATTATAAATCCAGACAGGTGTTAACGGTTGTTTTCTTTATGTGAGCTTCACTGATTGGTGTTCAAGTGAAATGACGAAATGTAATTAATCTGACTCAGTCGGTCTTCCTGTGATTTTGACGACCAACCCGGTGAGCCCCTCTGAGCATAGCCACCATCTGTTGGCCATGTCGACCACTAGCGGCTTCAGGCCTCTCCCAAGTGAATTGTAAACATCTTTTTCAAAGGCTCTTTGCTTTGCCAAGATATTAATGAGTGTTTGAGTGGTCGCACGTGCCTCTATAACTTGAGGGTCATTTTGAAGGCCAAGATGTCTATAAACAATGTCAAGATTTTGGTTGACTCGCGTGAGAGGCTCGCTCCAGCTTTGTGAAATATCCCCCGCAATTTTAGAAAATCCCGGTAAGCCAAATAATTGGTTAATGGCTTCTAAGACCTTGCTCTCAAAATATTTCGCGTCAGTTTCTAAATAAATAAGACTACGACTCAGTTCGCCACCAGGCTCTTCGCGCAGCAGGGCTAACTGCGTGTTCGACAAGTCATTAAAAATTTCAGTGTGTAGCACCCATGGCTGGTGATAGATGGAATCAGTAATCGACGTATTAAATTGCGCGGCCGCATTCGTATGAGCGAGGAGACTTACGACGAGTAGTGAGAAACTATTTATTACAGTCAACGATCGAGTCATGGATAGCTTTCCAAAGAAGCGCACGATTTTTATGATTCACAGCATAGCGTTACTATCATAGAGGGATTTCGATCAAAGAGGAAAGTGTTATTCACGTAGGGAATATTATTATGCGTTTGGATTACATGATAACCAGATTTTCTGGTGCGAGAATTAGTTATTTCAACTGATGATTTATACTGTTGATTACGACACAATGTAAACTGATGTTCTGTAACACAGCATATATTTCGTCTTTAGATTGACGTAACCCGATTGGAGAAAAAATGAGTTTAAGAATCAATGACACGATACCCGACCTGATGGTCGAAACTGATGGCGGTAAGCTGTCGCTCCATGAGTATGTTGGGGACAGCTGGACCATATTGTTTTCTCACCCTAAAGACTTTACGCCGGTGTGTACAACGGAGTTCGGTGTTGTTGCCCAGCTGAAGGGGGAGTGGGATAAACGTGGTACCAAGGTCATAGGAATCTCTGTTGATAGCGCGGAAGAGCATCGGAATTGGAAAAAAGATATTGAGAAG
>CAJQMS010000024.1 GCA_905479505.1 uncultured Burkholderiales Genera incertae sedis bacterium
ATCGAAGCTTCCTGTGGAAGATAACTGATACCCAGCTTGGCGCGCTGGTGGATAGGGAAATGGGTAATATCTTTCCCATCAAGTTTTAAGTTTCCTTGTGTGCATGGAGTAATCCCAACGATCATATAAAACGTTGTGGTTTTCCCAGCACCGTTAGGCCCAAGTAGCCCAATAATTTCACCTCTTTCGACCTCAATGGAGACGTCATGGACTACAGTTTTTTTACGATATTTTTTGTTAAGGTTTTGGGCTTTGAGCATATGGAGTTCAACTGCCGGCAAGTTACGTAAACTAGAAGACCAGCCACGTTTGTTGATGTTAGGGTTCGCTTTTTGGCTTCGGTTGTATTATGGCTTTAACTCTTCCTGTTGTTGACTGTCCTGCGCTCGAATTTGGCTGTTCACCCCTGACAGTAAAGGTCTCGGTGGCGGCATTGTAGTGAATAAAATTACCTTGCACTTCGTCTCCCTCACGCCAAAGTTTGGCATTATCAATCATGATCAGTTGGTCAGTTATCGCGTCGAATTCTATTCGTTTGGCTTCCCCTTCGATAAAGTCTTGATAACCTTCGCGTTTTTGTCTGAAGTAAGCAACGTCCCCTACCGCGATTCCTTCTTTAAACTCATCATTTTCCTGTTTCACCGTAAGCGTGTCTGCTTTGATGAGTAGAGTACCTTGCGTCAGTATGACGTCACCCTTGAATATTGCCGTGCTTGTTTTGTCATCCATTTCGGCGCTATTAGCTTCAATATTTATAGGTTTTTCGCGATCTGCTTTTTCCGCTCGACTATGAATTGGGTTCAAAGAGAAGAAAATAGCAGGGAGAATGTATAAATAAGTAATTGTTTTTAATATGTATAGTCTACTTTTATCAGTCATCGTAAGTTAGGGTCACTGTCGATTTGAGTTTGAGGATTCCAGTGCCGTCATCATATATGAATCCGCGTGAAAGTCCGACTAGATTTTGCCGAGTAATCGTAGCTTGATATTCTGTTTTGACAATTTGTTCAGGTATCTCGACAACTGCAAAATCTGTCGCAACTCCAGTTGGGGAGGCAGGTTCATCTCCTTTCATGAGTAGTGTGACGTTTCCCATTAGATCAATGGTTTCGTCGTCTTTTGTGACGCCTGCATCTGAAGTTACCGTAAATGTTGAGTTCGAAGAGTTTTGAAATATTAACTTTGGCCTTACGAGTTTCGATTCGTTTCTTGAACCTGATTGCAGCGCCGAGTCGAATGACAGCGTGGCTTTTTTCACACCATTTTTATCGAAGCGTATCGAATTGACTCCGTTTAGAAAAAATTTCGGTAGTCCCTTGGATATCATCTGTCCTTGACTTGAAAAAAGTGAGGAGTAGTGTGCCCACCAAGACGCGAAAGCCAGCATTATAAGCGTCGCCATGAAAAGTGATCGGGGAGTGGCTTTTAACATCAGCAAAGACTTTGAAGGTGCATGTCCCAAAATCCTTTAGATTTAAGAATAATTTCGGCAACCTCTCTGATCGAGCCGTCTCCACCAGATTTTTCAGTGACGTAATCCACTTGTTGAATCAGATCCGCACTCCCATTTTTCGGAGAGGCCGAAAGTCCGCAACGTTTTAATATTGGTAAGTCTGGCAAATCGTCACCAATGAAAGCAACCTGTTCAGGTTTAAGACCGGTCAAACTCAAAAATTCGTTAAATGAAGAAAGCTTTTCTTGTACTCCTAAGTACGAGTGTCGAATGTCGAGTTCTTGTAATCGGTGACGAAGTGACTCGGAGTCTCTTCCGCTGATAACTCCGGTAATAATGTTGAATTCGTTTAATAACTTGATTCCAAGGCCATCTGAAGCATTGAACGCTTTGAAGCATTCGCCATTATTCGAGGAATATATTTTTCCATCTGTCATAACACCATCGACATCGAATAGCATTGCATCGATTTTTATAGCTTTTGAAAAGAGTTTATTTTTCATAAAATTTTAGCTCTTAATAGATCGTGCATTCCCACGACTCCTGTGGGATGTTTTTCTCGGTCCAAGACAATCAATTGGTTGATGTTATATTTTTCCATTAATTGCACGGCCTCAGCGGCTAGGGCTTGATCAGTAATAGTTTTGGGACTTGCTGTCATGATTTCCTTCGCCACTAAATTATCCAACGAATGTGATTTTTGAAAAGCTCGACGAAGGTCTCCATCTGTAATTATTCCAACTAGACCGTTATTTTCCATAACGGCAGTGATGCCCATTTTTTTTGAGGTTATCTCAATAATGGCGTCTTGTATCCCCGTTTGCGATGTTACTTGTGGGAATTCATCTCCGGATCTCATGATGTCACTGACCCTGGTGAGTAAAGATCTGCCAAGTGATCCACCAGGATGTGACTTGGCAAAATCATGTTCTGTGAAGCCTTTTGCTCGGAGTAGTGCAATAGCGAGAGCGTCCCCTAACGCCAGAGTCGCAGTCGTGCTCGAAGTTGGAGCCAAACCTAGGGGGCATGCCTCCTTCGATATCGGACAGTGTAGCGTGACATCTGCTAGTTTCGCGAGGGTTGAATTTTTGTTCCCTGTTATCGCGACTATTAGGACATTCTGCCTCTTGAGTGCGGGGGTTATCAAATTGAGTTCAGCACTTTCGCCGGAATAAGAAATGGCAATTACCACATCTTCTTTCGCAATCATTCCTAGGTCGCCATGGCTTGCTTCCGCTGGATGCACAAAAAAAGAGGGTGATCCAGTGCTGGAAAGGGTGGATGAGATCTTACGGCCGATGTGTCCTGATTTCCCAATGCCGCTAACCACTATTCGCCCTCTACAACCTAACAAAAGATTACAGGCCTTCCCGAAAGAACTGTCCAACTGAGCTGAAATTTCAGCTAAAGCGCCAGCTTCTATTGCTAAAACCTCGCGAGCATAGTCAATAAAGCGGTTCGTTTGATCAAGTGAATTTTCAGTCATGAGGGAAAGTATATATGAATCATCCCTATTTGCGGCTTGTCGTTAAATTTACTGTTTTGTTCCTTTTTAACCTCGCTACCCGAGGGTCACCCTTAAATCTTGTCATTTATCCGCCAGTAAATCGACAATATTTACTAATTGCAGATAGAATATCTACTTAACACTAAAATCGCGGTGATGATAAAAAAAACGGATTTACTACAGCTCTCGTCGATCAATTTTGCCTACGGCCAAACTCAAATTTTCGCAGATTTGAACGTTGGATTTGAGGCAGGAAAAGTCACGGCGATTATGGGAGGCAGCGGGTCGGGAAAAACGACGATATTAAAGCTGATAGGAGGGCAGGTATCCCCACAGCAAGGTCACGTTGCTTGGGGTGATAGAGCTATAAATCAAATGAAGCACAACGAGTTATATTCTTACCGAAAGTCACTGGGAATGCTCTTTCAGTTTGGAGCGCTGTTCACAGATCTTAACGTTTTTGAAAATGTGGCGTTTCCCCTAAGGGAGCAAACCGCGCTGCCGGAATCAGCCATCAAAGATTTGGTTTTAATGAAACTTCATGCGGTTGGCTTGAGAGGCGCCCAGAAACTTATGCCAGCGGAACTTTCAGGCGGTATGGCCAGAAGGGTTGCTTTGGCCCGCGCGATCGCATTGGATCCAAGTTTAATGCTTTATGACGAGCCCTTTACCGGTTTAGATCCCATTTCCACTGCAATCACGGGTAATTTGATAAGGACGTTAAATGATGCCCTGGGAATCACTTCTGTTTTTGTGACTCACGACATAAAGGCATCTTTTAAAGTCGCCGATGAAGTCATTTTGCTATCTCGAGGGACTGTAACGGCAAGAGGAACGCCCAGTGAATTACTTGATTCTAGGGACCCTCTGGTGCGACAGTTTGTGCAGGGTGAAGTAGATGGGCCAGTGCCATTTCACGTTCATTCTGAGGCTTACAGAGATGATTTGAAGCTTGAGTCAGAGGAACGTAACTGGTGACGCTCATTACCAGAATATTGTCGAAAATCGGAAGCGCGACTGTAGACGCGGTCTGGACTTTAGGCACGGCCAGCGTCTTTATTTTTAGAGTTCTATCCCGCTCCGCTATTGTCTTGCGGCGCCCTAGGTTGCTAGTGGCTGAGATGCATTTCGCTGGTGTTCTGTCATTGGTTATAATTATTGTATCTGGATTATTCGTTGGTTTGGTTCTGGGGTTACAAGGCTATGAGACGCTCAAGAGGTATGGATCGACGGGTGCGGTCGGCACTCTGGTGGCGTTATCGCTTGTTAGGGAATTGGGGCCAGTAGTCTCTGCTTTATTGTTTGCTAGTCGTGCCGGATCGGCCATCACGGCCGAGATTGGAATTATGAAAACTACGGAACAGCTCTCTGCGATGGAGATGATGGCTGTCGATCCACACGCGCGTGTTGTCGCCCCTATGTTCTGGGGGGGCTTTTTATCTATGCCGTTACTTGCGGCGATTTTTTCAGCGATGGGCATCATTGGAGGCTATTTAATCACTGTTGTTGTGATTGGTGTCGATTCAGGTGCTTTTTGGTCTCAAATGCAGGCTAGCGTTGATTTTCATCACGATATTTTAAATGGTGTTATCAAAAGTATTGTTTTTGGCGCCGCCGTGAGCTCAATAGCAGTCTATGAGGGTTACGCATCTGTGCCCACTGCCGAGGGTGTATCGAGAGCTGTTACAAGAACGGTGGTAACGTCTGCGCTTGCTGTGTTAGCGTTAGATTTTGTGTTAACGGCATTTATGTTTACGGGAGTGCATTAAATGGATAGGTCAATGGTTGATCTGTGGGTGGGTTTGTTTGTCGCTGTTGGGATTGGCGCGCTTCTATTTCTAGCCTTGAAGGCAGGAAACGTTGATTCCATTATAAAATCAGAAGGTTATTCGGTTTCTGCTGAATTTGATAACATTGGCGGTTTGAAAGCCAAGGCGCCGGTTAAAAGCGCTGGAGTGATCGTGGGGCGGGTTAGCAGTGTTAACTTTAGCAATCAAAGTCTCAGAGCTGTGGTCAAGCTGGATTTAAATAAGCGATTTCAGTTCCCCAAAGATAGCTCAGCCTCAATCCTTACCGCTGGGCTATTGGGCGACCAGTTTGTGGGGATTGATCCGGGAGGCTCGTTGGAGAATTTAGTGGCGGGCGATCGGCTTCGTATTACGCAGTCTGCTATAGTTTTGGAAAAAGTGATCGGCCAGTTCCTTTACGGAAAAATGTCTGAAACAAACTCGGATTAGGCGTGTCGTAGTGAGTCTGTTAAAGCTTATTTGAATCTGGAGTACATAGATGAATTTTTTTAAGTCACTTTTTGGAATATTTTTGTTAGCCGTATTGGGGGTCTGTAATGCGACTGGGGCGGATCTAAAGCCCGATGAGCTCGTTCGAATGACCGTAGACAAAATTATGTATGTGGTAGAAACAGATGAAGACATAGTAAGAGGTGACATTGAAAAAACGTTAGTCTTCGTTGAAGAGCAAGTGGCCCCTCATTTCGATTTCCCCCGAATGGCCCGATTGGCGGTCGGGAGGGCTTGGCGGCAAGCCACGCCGGATCAGCGGAATCAAATCGTTCAGGAGTTTCGAACTTTATTGGTGAGATCCTACGCTGCAGCCTTTACGCGATTTAAAGGCATTAAGATCGAGGTTCTCCCCTTAAGACCCTCAGATAAACCAGAGTGGGCGCTTGTGGAGTCAGTCATCAAGCTACCCACAGCGGTGGCTCAGCCTATTTCTTTGAACTACGACATGGAGTTGACGGAGGGACAGTGGAAGGTTTTTGATTTGCAAATTGATGGGGCAAGTTTGATAGTTAATAACCGTAATATTTTTCAAAAAGAGATACAATCTTCTGGAATAGAGGGCTTAATTGAGACGTTAAAGCAAAAGAACCGTGCTGACTCTCAAAGCGGAGCGGGTAAGCGTTAAAAATGACTGAACTAGATCAAATTTCGATCGAGGTGGATGGTGAGCTGACTATGCACACTTATCCTGAGCAAGTCATGAGGGCGAAAAAAATAATTGGAGCTGGGCCTTTTCTTGTCGATTTAAAAAAGGTGACGAACGTGGACTCCTCAGCTATTGCATTTATGTTGGATTGCGTAAGGTCGCGAAGCGGCAGAGTTGTATTTAGGTCACTGCCCGACTCCCTCATAGGGTTGATTCGGTTGTACGGTGTGGATGATCTGTTCGATACCGGTCAAATTAACTGAAATGAACGGAACGGTTTTGCCTGCCCTTGAGATAAACAGGGTTTCTAAGTCATACGGTGCGCTTAAGGCAGTCAGGAACGTCAGTTTTTCTGTGCCTCGTGGCGAATTCTTTGGCCTTTTAGGGCCGAACGGTGCGGGTAAAACGACGCTAATCAACTCGTTAGCGGGTCTTTGTCGAATTGATCAGGGCTTTATTAAAGTAATGGGTCATGATGTCAAAAAAAACTACCAATCAGCCCGACGCGCTCTGGGAGTGGTTCCACAAGAGTTGGTATTCGATCCTTTTTTTACGGTACGTGAGACGCTAACGTTTCAGTCTGGTTATTTTGGGATTAAATCTAACGACAGTTGGATAGATGAAATTCTCGATGGTCTTGACCTTTCGGAAAAATCGAACGCTAACATGCGCTCGCTATCTGGGGGCATGAAAAGAAGAGTTTTGGTTGCTCAAGCGTTAGTTCATCGACCTCCAGTCATAATTTTAGATGAACCAACCGCTGGAGTGGATGTTGATCTCCGGAAAAATCTTTGGGCTTTTATACAAAAGTTAAACGATGCGGGCCATACGATTGTTCTCACAACGCACTACTTGGAAGAGGCTGAAAGTCTTTGTAGTCGCATCGGTATGTTGAAAAACGGTGAGCTCGTGTGTATTGAATCAACCGATCGTTTGCTGCAAAGAGACAAAGAGTGCCTGGTTCGAGTTCGAGTTAAAACCAACCCAGGGAAATCGATGCCAGCGCTAGAGGAAATGTTATCTGAAACTGTATGTGTGGACCTCGGTGAGTACCTAATCAAAGTCCCAAATGCATCTGAAATTGAGGGTATTCTTCGGCGAATTCGTGAATTGGGGTTTGAGATAGACGCCGTTGAGACGGAGACTGAAGACTTAGAAGATGTTTTTCTATCAATTATGAAGGCCGCTCCGGAGCGCTCGGAATAAAATGTCAGGGTTCAGCACACTGTTACTAAAGGAGACTCTGCGCTTTTGGAAAGTGGGTTTCCAAACGATAGGGGCGCCTGTACTTACATCCTTACTTTACCTTCTGATATTTTCCCATGCTTTAAAAAACAGGATTAGCGTGTATCCCGACTCAGAGATAGATTATTTAACTTTCCTGGTGCCTGGTCTCGCGATGATGAGTTTATTGCAAAATGCTTTTGCGAATACTTCATCCAGCTTAGCGCAGTCAAAGATGATGGGGAATATTGTATTCATTCTGCTCACTCCTATTTCTCACCACGCTCTATTTGCTGCTTACATTACGGCGGCTTGCGTCAGAGGGCTGTTCGTTGCAGCTGGTGTAGTCGTTGCGGCCATGTTTTTTGTTAACGTACCAATACACAATATATTCCTAATATTATTTTTCGGTACCTGCGGCGGTGTGATGTTAGCGGCGCTTGGTTTGATCGCCGGCATATGGGCAGAAAAATTTGATCATATTGCAGCCTTTCAGAACTTTGTCATATTGCCCATGACGTTTTTATCTGGTGTGTTCTATTCTGTTCAGAGCCTGCCTCCGATGTGGCAGACGGTCTCTCATGTGAATCCGTTTTTTTACTTAATTGATGGGTTTCGTGCTGGATTTTTCGGACGACCTGATGTGCCGCTTGAGCTCAGTATTTTCGTTGTCTCGATGGTAACTGTGTTTTTGTCGTTGGGGTGTTTTTCACTTATTCGGAGTGGTTATAAAC
>CAJQMS010000025.1 GCA_905479505.1 uncultured Burkholderiales Genera incertae sedis bacterium
ATTGCGTCGGTATATCTGGCGCATACCACTGAGTTTGGGATGGACACGAATTTAATCCTTCCTTTTTTGAAAGACGTCGCAATACCCTTAGGTCTTTACGGCTTTGTAGTGCTAAGTTTCCTGGTGATTGTGGGCAGTAGTAATGCCGTCAATCTAACCGACGGGCTTGATGGACTTGCTATCATGCCGTCCGTAATGATCGCAAGCGCTCTGGCTATTTTTTCTTATGTAGCAGGCCATGCCGAATTTTCAAAATACCTTGGATTTCCCTACATCCCGGGGGCTGGGGAGTTAGCAATTTTCTGTGCATCTTTATCTGGGGCTGGTTTAGCGTTTTTGTGGTTTAACGCCTATCCTGCTGAGGTGTTCATGGGAGATGTAGGTGCTCTAGCATTGGGTGCAGCCCTCGGCGTCGTGGCAATTATTGTCAGGCAAGAGATTGTTCTTTTCATCATGGGTGGCGTGTTTGTTATCGAAACACTTTCGGTAATGATTCAAGTTATTTCGTTTAAGTTGACAGGTCGAAGAGTTTTTCGTATGGCCCCACTACATCATCATTTCGAGCTGAAAGGTTGGAAGGAGAATCAAGTGGTCGTTCGTTTTTGGATTATTACAATGATGTTGGTCCTGATCGGCCTCTCTACGCTGAAGTTGCGATAACTGTTAAAAACGAATTGATAAATATGATGAATGCTCAATTACCTTTGCAACAACGAGAGAAAATCACTGCTTTACAGGGTAAAGTCGTTCTCGTGTTGGGCGCAGGTAAAACTGGCACATCGATTGTTCGATGGCTTACTTGCGTCGGTGCTGTTGTTATTTTGGCAGACTCCCGGGCTAGACCACCGGGAATAGCCAGATTGGAAGCTGAGTTTCCTGATTTAAGTTTTCAGGCAGGTCCTTTTATAAATTTAAATTATGACGATGTGGACTTAGTCGTAACTAGTCCAGGTGTACCATTGGACGCCATCCCTCTTGAAGAATTAAAGCAAAAGAATATATCTGTTGTTGGGGATATTGAAATTTTTCTTTGTGAGAATACAGAGCGCTTTGAGAGTAAAGTTTTGGCTATTACGGGGACCAATGGGAAAAGCACAGTGACTCGAATGGTTGAAACAATTCTTAAAGTGTCGGGTGCAGATGCTGTCGCAGTCGGAAATATTGGCACCCCTGTGCTGGATATTTTGACTCAGATTGTGACCGGCGAGCGAAAGGCTCCTGACGTCTTTGTTTTGGAGATATCAAGTTTTCAAATTGATACGACATTCACGCTTGACTTTCATGGCGCCGTTATCCTCAATATATCTGAGGACCACTTAGATCGATATGAAAATTATGAGGCGTATATAAAATCGAAATCAAGGATTTATTCTGGTGCCGGGAAGAAAGTGCTTAACAGGGATGACCCACTTGTTATGAATTCCATTCCCATGTCAGATGACATTGTTACTTTCGGCCTAAGTCAACCTGATAGTGACGTCGCTTGGGGTGTTGGTCGAATTGAAGAAGTTGAATGGTTAATGTTAGGAGATCAAAAAATATGTAGGAGCGATGATTTACCGGTCCTTGGACGGCATAACGTGAGTAACGCGCTGGCAGCGCTCGCACTATCGGCTCTATTTGTATCCTCAAATGAGATAGCTGTGAATGGTTTGATGAAATATTCTGGGTTAGATCATCGAATGCAGATGGTGGCTGATGTTGACGGTGTGCGATTTTTTAATGATTCTAAAGCTACAAATGTTGGAGCAACGCTAGCAGCAATTTCAGGCTTATCTGAGGTAGCTATTCTTATCCTTGGTGGTCAGTCAAAGCAACAAAATTTCGAGACTTTAACTGAGGTTATTCGTCAGAAAATTCGAACAGTTATTTTAATTGGACAAGATGCACTCATTATTAAGGCGGCGATTGAGGGGGCCGGTGTGCCTGTCATTGAGGCCTCTAACATGGCCGATGCCGTGCACTTATCTGCAGATATTGCTGAGTGTGATGATCTTGTTCTTTTATCTCCAGCCTGTGCGAGCTTTGATATGTTCGATGATTACATTCACCGTGGTGATGTCTATATGGAAGCCGTTAGGAGCTTAATCTGATGCTTTTTCGTTTTACTGATGAATCAAAAATAGGACAAAAAAACTCACCGTACGATTTTGATTTGATTTTATTTTGGCTAGTCTTCGGTTTAATTGGTTTAGGTGTTGTCATGGTCTATTCTTCCTCTATCGCGATCGCAGACTTAGGGGGTAATCCCTACCAATTTCTCACAAGGCATTTATTTGCGCTATCAATTGGTCTTATGTTGGCCTTTTTCGCTACGCAACTTCCGGTTAGATTCTGGGAAGCGGTTGCTCCAGTTTTATTTTTAATAGGGCTGTTTATGCTCATAGTAGTGCTCATTCCTGGGGTCGGATATGAGGCTAATGGAAGCCGCCGATGGTTTCGCTTTGCAGGTTTCAGTTTTCAGCCCTCTGAGTTTATGAAGTTTGCCGCTGTCTTGTATGCAGCAGATTACACAATAAGGAAAGGTGTACATATATCTACTTTTAAGCGTGGTTTTCTGCCTTTATTTGCAGTAATGGTGCTAGCTGGCGCATTGCTGTTATTTGAGCCTGACTTCGGAGCGTTTGTCGTGATCACGGCTATTGCAATGGGGGTGCTTTTTCTCGGAGGGATGAATTGGAAGCTATTGTTGGCACTTACGTTCCTCTTGTTCGCCGCCTTTGTTGTTTTGATTAATTATTCGGAGTATCGATCGGCTCGTGTTTTTGGTTTTTTGGATCCTTTTGGTGACCCGTTTGATACCGGATATCAGCTCACTCATTCTTTAATGGCGTTTGGGCGCGGGGAGTTATTTGGCGTTGGTCTCGGAGGCAGTATTGAAAAATTACATTATCTTCCAGAGCCACATACAGACTTCATTCTTGCTGTTATCGGGGAGGAGATGGGTTTTTTGGGTGTGGTTTTTACGGTTACGAGTTTTGGTTGGTTAACTCTCCGTATGATTATGATTGGTAATCAGGCGGCTCGATTAGAGCGGTATTTTTCTGCTTTGGTGGCTCAGGGTGTGGCGATATGGATTGGTTTTCAGGCGCTCATAAATATGGGGGTAAATGTAGGTGCTCTTCCGACCAAGGGTCTGACCCTCCCGCTCTTATCGTTTGGTGGTAGTGGTTTGATGATGAACTGCATTGCCATAGGCCTGATTTTTAGGATTGATTACGAAAATCGTGCGCTTATGAAAGGGGTGAACCTTTGAATAAGCGAGTAGTAATAATGGCAGGCGGTACGGGTGGTCATGTTTTTCCTGCGTTAGCGGTAGCTGAATATCTCAAGAAAAAACAATGGGATGTGTTTTGGTTAGGAGGGACAAAAGGCCTAGAGAGACAGGTGCTTAATTTAGAAGTATCTCGCACGTTATTTATTCGTTTCGCCGGAGTCAGGAGGAATGGTGTTTTGGGATGGTTGAAACTCCCTCAAAACTTGGCGCTTGCTATTTTTAATGTGGTTAAATTTTTTATAAAAAATAAACCTAATGTCGTTATTGGATTCGGAGGTTATGTGACGGTACCTGGTGGTATCGCGGCTAAGTTGTGTCGCTGCCCGCTTGTAATTCATGAACAAAATGCGACACCTGGTTTGTCAAACAGATTACTAGCTAAGCTCAGTAAAAAAATATTACTGGGTTTTCCAAATACGATGCCGAAAGGGATCTATGTTGGCAATCCCCTTAGATCAGCTTTCTCATCTATTCCGCCACCAGAACTAAGGTATCGAGAGAGAAATGGGCGTTTGAAGATTCTTATCGTCGGTGGAAGCTTAGGCGCAAAAGTTTTTAACGATATCTTGCCAATCGCCATATCCAGAATTCCTGAAAATGAACGACCTTGCGTCATGCACCAATCTGGACGTAATAAACTGACGGAATTGCGAAACTCATATGATCGACTTGGTGTTTCAGCGACTTTGTTGGAGTTCATCGAGGATATGTCTGCAGCTTACGCACAAGCTGACTTAGTGATTTCACGTGGTGGGGCTCTATCCGTCTCTGAAATTGCTTCGGTTGGCGTGGCAAGTTTTTTAATTCCTTACCCCTTTGCTGTTGATGATCATCAAATGCGTAATAGTGAGTTTCTAGCGAACTTGGGTGGTGCTATCGTAATTCCAGAGAGTGAGTTGAACCCGGATTTCTTAGCAAAAGCTATATTAAATTTTGACCGCGCTAGTCTTTCGGAAATGGGGGTGAAGGCGAAATTAGCGGATATGTTCGGAGCTACAACGTTGGTTGGTCAACAAATCGAGGATTTGATGCGGTGAGATATAAAGTTAAAGCGATTCATTTTGTTGGGATTGGCGGTGTTGGTATGAGCGGCATTGCTGAGGTCTTATCAAATTTAGGCTATTCCGTGACAGGGTCGGATCTAAAAAGCTCATCAGCAGTGACTAGATTGGAGAGTTTGGGTATCAAAGTTTTAATCGGTCATAGCGTCCAGAACATAATTGACGCGGATGTGCTGGTAATATCTTCTGCAATTTCGTCTGAAAATCCAGAGGTTCTTGAGGCAAAGCGCATAGGTATTCCTGTTGTACCGAGAGCGACAATGTTAGCTGAGCTGATGCGATTTAAGCAAGGAATCGCAATCGCTGGAACACACGGAAAAACGACCACTACAAGCTTAGTGGCTAGCGTTCTAGCAGAAGCTGCGATGGATCCTACTTACGTTATCGGTGGACGGTTGGAGTCCGTTGGCGCCAACGCGCAATTAGGCGAAGGAGAATTCATTGTGGTGGAGGCCGATGAATCTGATGCTTCATTCTTACTTTTACAGCCCGTTATTTGCGTGGTGACTAATATTGATCGGGATCATCTCGACGCATACGGCCAGGATTTTGAGCGGCTCAAGACGGCCTTTGCTAACTTCATCACACGTATCCCATTTTACGGGAAAGCGGTCTTATGCTCGGATGACCCGGGGATAAAAGCTATATTGCCGAATTTATCAAGGCATGTGATCACTTATGGTTTCAATGAGGATGCTCAAGTGAGGGCAAGTATTCCGAAGCGTGTAGACGGTAAAATGTGTTTCTCGGTAAACCGGCAAATTGGGTCTGTAATATTTCCTCCATTGAGGGTTCGCCTGAACTGCTTAGGAAAGCACAATGTACTCAATAGTCTTGCCGCTATTGCGCTTGCTACAGAGCTAGAAATCGATGATGACGTCATCTGCCAAGCACTTGAAACTTTCCAGGGTGTTGGAAGGCGGCTTGAGAGTTACGGTAGCGTCAAGTTAGGAACAAAACGAGTCACTTTATATGACGACTACGGACATCACCCCAGTGAAGTTGAGCCTACATTAGCAGCCATTCGCGAGGCTTATCCACAAAAACGGTTGGTATTGGTATTTCAACCGCACAGATATACTCGTACGCGAGATTTTTTTGATGAATTTGTGAGGGTTTTAAGTAAGGCTGACGTCTTAATCATGACGGAGGTTTACGAGGCGGGAGAATTGCCAATACCTGGAGTTGATAGCGCTGGAATAGCGAGATCGATCAGGATGATCTCTGGGCTAAACCCCGTATGTGTTCGAGGTGTTGAAATGGCGCTCAACGTTCTTGTTAAACTCATAGAGGATGATGACGTCATCATCACTATGGGGGCAGGAACTATCGGCAGTCTTCCTTCTGCCATTGTTTTGGCGAGTAAACAATCTCAGCCTGAGAAATCTAATAGGGTTGAAATATAAGCATGAATCCTCAGCCAAATATATTAAAAAATGTATCAATGAGTGGGCAAACTACCTGGAGAGCCGGGGGGGCGGCGCGTTTTGGCTATGCTCCCGAATCAGAGCAGAATTTATCTTTGTTCCTTAAAAGTTTTCAGTGTTCTGATTGTCCGATTGTTTTTATCGGGCTTGGTAGCAATCTACTGGTTCGAGATGGCGGCTTAAATGCGCTGGTGATTTTCACTCATCGGGGACTTTCAGTTCTTAATGTCATGGGAGATGGTGCGAACGCCATATTTTACGCGAGTGCTGGAGTTGCATTACCTAAGTTGGCGCGTTTTGCGGCGAATCTGGGTTATGAGGGTAGCGAATTTATGGCAGGTATTCCAGGAACAGTGGGTGGTGGACTTACAATGAATGCCGGATGTTATGGCGGTGAAATTTGGGACTGTGTACAGCACGTAAAAACAATTACGCCAAGCGGCGATATTAAGGTCAGATCGCCCTCTGATTATTTAATCGAATATCGAAAAGTGACGCATAAATTTGAGGGGGAGGAGTTTTTCATCGGAGCGTGGTTTAAATTCCACGTTGGAGACAAACAAAAAGCCAGAGACCGTATTAGAAACTTGCTGAAGCGCCGTGTCCAGGAACAGCCATTGAGTAAGCCAAACGCCGGTTCTGTCTTCAGAAATCCTGATGATGACTTTGCCGCTAGATTGATCGAGGCAGGTGGTTTAAAAGGTCGCCTTACCGGTGGCGCCGAAGTATCTCAACGACACGCTAACTTTATTATCAACACCGGTGGTGCGACAGCGAAAGATATCGAAGATTTGATAGTTGAGGTCCAATCGGAAGTAGCGCTCAAATACGGCATTACTTTGAAGAGAGAAATTCATATTTTGGGAGCCACTATTGATTCATGAGAAAGATTTTGGTCGCGTAGGAGTTTTGTGTGGGGGCACATCCTCAGAGCGAGAGGTTTCACTTGCTTCCGGCTCTGCAGTCTATGATGCGTTAATCAGCAGAGATATTAGTGCCGAGTTAATCGACACTAAGAAACAAAACATAATTAAAGTCTCGGAAAATCGGATCGATCGAGCCATCATAATGTTGCATGGCCGAGGTGGGGAGGATGGAGCGATCCAGGGTTTGTTAGAGGCTTTAAACATCCCCTACACCGGGAGTGGAATAGCTGCTTGCGCCCTGGCTTTAGATAAATGGAGATCAAAGTTGATTTTCGAAGCTTGCGATATCCCAACACCGCAGTTTTCTTCGGTGACCTCCGTGCAGGAGGTGACTGATGTTGTTAATAATCTCGGAATACCGCTAATTGTAAAACCCTCAAGAGAAGGATCTACCATAGGCCTAACCAAAATCTTGGATCAGTCGGAGGCGCAACCAGCTTATGAGTTAGCAAGGCAGTATGACTGCTCGGTAATTGCTGAGAAGTTCATAGAAGGTGATGAATTGACTGTCGCAATTTTAAATGGAAAACCGTTGCCAGTGGTCCGAATTGTTGCGCCAAATAACAACTATGATTATCAAGCTAAGTATCACTCTGATGAAACGGAGTATTTTTGCCCCTCGGAACTTGGCTCGAGTATTGATCTGCGAGTGCAAGGGGTGGCGATGAAAGCCTTCAAGGCGCTCGGTTGCGCGGGTTGGGGGCGTGTCGACGTAATGTTGGATA
The DNA here is from genome assembly GCA_905479505.1 of uncultured Burkholderiales Genera incertae sedis bacterium. Lineage (GTDB taxonomy): Bacteria > Pseudomonadota > Gammaproteobacteria > Burkholderiales > Eutrophovitaceae > Eutrophovita. Next base: position 7,417 of record CAJQMS010000025.1, read on the forward strand.
AGGCCGGTGTCCCTTGGGTTCTAGAAGTTAATACGGTCCCTGGGATGACAAAGCATAGTTTGGTGCCTATGGCCGCGAAAGCAGCCGGAATCAATTTTGAAGAATTAGTGGTGGCAATATTGGGAGGAAATAATGTGGCACAGCTATAGAACCTTGAACAGGTTAAGTTTCGTACTGATGGTAGTGTCGTCGCTATACATCTTTTACGCTTGCTTCAAGGTCGCAATTAATTCAGAAGTTTTTAAGGTCAAGACTATTAATTTTATCGGTGATATCAATCACGTGACCCGCGAGCAATTCAGCGCAGTGGTGCTTAGCAATTTCAAAGGAGGTTTTTTTGATTTGAACTTAGATCATGCAAAGAATGCTTTGGAGGATTTGTCGTGGGTTAAAAGTGTGCGTATAAAGCGAAATTGGCCGAATGCTGTCGATATAACAGTCCTAGAGAGGCATGAATTAGCGCGTTGGAATGATGGCGGGCTTATAGATGCATCAGGCGAACTGTTTAACGGTGCTGCAGATAAAAAGTTGCCAGTGCTTGAAGGTCCAGTTAACCAACACGCTGAAATGGTTGCGGTATATTTGCGACTCATGAAAATCCTAGAGCCCTTTAAGGTGAGTGTTGATCGGTTAAGATTATCTAGACAGCAATCTTGGTATGGTCATCTTTCAAGTGGATTGGAGGTCGCGATGGGAGAACAGAATATTGAATCACGTCTTGAAAGGTTTATGAGATTTTTGCCTGATGCAGAGTCTCGGTTTAAATCATCCATTAAATATGTCGATCTGAGATATACCAATGGCTTTTCTGTGAGTTCATCAGTCAACGGCGGGGACGGATCTTAGATATGAAAAACATCGATTGGTCGAAAAATGGAGCGAAGTCAAAACCTCAGTACGCGGATATTGTTGTCGCGTTAGATATCGGCACCTCTAAAATAGCGGCGGTTGTTGCCGAGATCAAGGAGGACGACCAATATGAGGTCATTGGTCTGGGGAGCTCTACCTCTCAAGGGATGAAAAAAGGCGTTGTTGTCAACATTGAGTCAACTGTTAGTGCAATCCAGAGGGCGCTTGAAGAGGCCGAGCTAATGGCGGACCAAAAAATAAAGGAAGTTTGGACAGGTATCGCGGGTAGTCATATTAAAGGGTTTAACTCACACGGTATGGTGGCAGTCCAAGGCCAAGAAGTCGTACAAGCAGATATTGATAGAGTTGTCGAAACGGCTAAGGCTATTCCGATCCCCACGGATCAACAGATTCTACATGTCCTTAATCAAGAGTTTGTTATTGACGGTCAAGAGGACGTTCGTGAGCCTTTAGCCATGTCTGGAATGCGATTAGAAGTCAAAGTGCATATAGTGACGGGAGCGGTTTCTGCGGCGCAAAATATACTTAAATGTGTACGAAGATGTGGGCTAGAGGTTGGGGAGTTGATATTGCAACCTTTAGCGTCTTCCATGGCAGTGTTATCTGATGATGAAAAAGATTTAGGTGTTTGCATCATCGATATAGGAGGCGGAACTAGCGATATTGCGATTTACACTCAAGGCGCCATCCGTCACACGGCTGTAATTCCCATCGCTGGGGACCAAATAACCAGTGACGTAGCAATGGCTTTCAGAACTCCGACCAAGGAAGCAGAGGATATTAAACGAAGACACGGATGTGCCCTGAGGGGGCTAGCGGATTCGAATGAGACCATTGATGTTCCTGGAGTCGGAGACAGACCCGCAAAAAAACTCTCTCGGCAAATGTTATCCGAGGTTATCGAGCCACGAGTCGAAGAACTTTACGCTCTAGTGTTGGCTGAAATAAAAAAAAGCGGCTTAGAGGAACTGCTCTCCTCTGGCGTCGTAATCACTGGCGGGAGTAGCGCCATGGAAGGGATGGTTGAGCTCGGGGAGGAAGTGTTGCACATGCCCGTTCGACTCGGTACACCAACTTATGCGGGGCCGCTATGTGAAGTAATCCGCAACCCTCGTTATTCGACTTCGGCGGGTCTTCTAAGTGCAGGAGTTTCACATAGGAGAAAACAAAAGGTGGATCAAATGAAAAACGGTTCAGTGAAAACAGTCGTGAGTAAGCTGAAGCGGTGGTTCGAAACAAATTTTTAAAAGAATATGCTGGTCTGTGAGTGAAGGAATTGGTACACTTTTCAAAATTGACAAGGGGCTTTGACAAATGTTCGAGATTTTAGATAATCAATCGCAAGAAGCAGTCATTAAAGTCATCGGCGTCGGTGGCTGTGGCGGAAATGCCGTTGACCACATGATAAAAAAAGGGGTCGAGGGTGTTGAGTTTGTTTGTGCCAACACTGACGCTCAGGCGCTTGCTAGAAATAAATCCGAGCGAACAATTCAGTTAGGCGCTCAGATAACCAAGGGCCTAGGTGCGGGAGCAAATCCAGGCGTTGGCCGAGATGCAGCACTCGAAGACCGTGAGGCAATAGCAGAATTAATTGACGGGGCTGATATGGTTTTCCTTACAGCTGGTATGGGTGGCGGGACAGGAACAGGTGCAGCACCCATATTCGCTGAGGTTGCCAAAGAGTTAGGGATATTAACAGTGGCTGTGGTCACTAAACCATTTGCTTTTGAGGGAAAACGTCAAAATGTAGCGACCGAGGGTCTAGCCGAATTGACTAAAAGCGTAGATTCTTTAATTGTGATTCCAAACGAACGCTTGATGTCCGTGTTAGGCGACGATGTTTCAATGTTAGACGCATTTGAAGCGGCCAACGATGTGCTCTACGGTGCGGTGTCTGGAATAGCTGAAGTGATTAAGTGTCCGGGTTTAGTCAACGTTGATTTTGCAGACGTAAGAACCGTAATGTCCGAGATGGGAATGGCGATGATGGGGTCTCATCTAGCTTCTGGCGAAGATCGCGCAAAGCGAGCTGCTGAAGGCGCTGTTGCTAGTCCTTTGCTCGAGGGTGTTGATTTACACGGGGCTAGAGGTGTGTTGGTGAACATTACTGCAAGTTTGAGCCTAAAAATGAAGGAGGTTCATGAAGTAATGGCAACAATCAGAAAATTTACTGCAGAGGACGCAACTATCATTGTCGGGACCGTGATTGATGAGGATCTAGATGAGGAATTTCGGGTCACTATAGTTGCTACGGGAATCGGAGGTAACTCTAATGAGGTCAAGGCCATGCCGCGTGTTGTGCGTAGAACAGGGACAGATGACGCTGTTGCAGAGGTTATCAGGGAAGATGACGATAAAACGCCTGCGGTTGTGAGAAGAAGGGGCCGACAAGTGGTGGTTGAGGCATTAAAAAAAGACGGCGTTGAAGATTTGGATATCCCAGCGTTTTTGAGGCGATCAGCTGATTAGTAAACCAACCGCTTAATTTTTGACGTGTACATTTGTTAGCATTACACTACCCTCCGAAAAATTTGATTTTAAGGACTAAACTTTACCAATCATGATCAGACAGCGAACGTTAAAGAACTTGGTGAAAGCGACTGGTATAGGTCTCCATACGGGGAAGAAAGTTTTACTCACTCTTCGACCGGCTGCACCGAACACAGGTATCGTGTTTCGTCGCATTGATCTTAGCCCGGCTAAAGACATCAAGGCTGACCCTTTCTTAGTTGTGGACACTCGACTATCGTCATGCCTTGAGTTCGACGGTGCAAAAGTTCAGACCGTAGAGCACTTGATGTCTGCGTTATGTGGCCTTGGAATTGACAATGTGTATGTGGATCTGAATGCTCCAGAAGTTCCTATTATGGACGGGTCTGCATCTCCATTTGTGTTTTTAATTCAATCCGCGGGTATCGAAGAGCAATCTGCACCGAAAAAATTTATTCGTATTAAAGAAGATATCCGTGTTGAAGATGGCGACAAATGGGTACTTTTTTCGCCCTACAATGGATTTAAAATTGATTTCAGTATTGATTTCAAGCACCCAGCATTCGCTGAGAAAAATAGAGCGGTTTCCCTTGATTTCCAAAATACTTCCTACGTAAAAGAGGTTAGCCGAGCTAGAACCTTTGGCTTCACCCAGGATGTTGAAATGTTGCGCTCTCAGGGCCTAGCGCTTGGCGGAAGTTTTGAAAATGCTATCGTCATGGACGAATACCGGATACTAAATGCCGACGGTTTAAGATACGACAATGAGTTCGTTAAACACAAAGCGCTCGACGCGATAGGTGATCTTTATTTGCTCGGCAAACCCCTCGTCGGTTCCTTTTCGGCGCACAAGTCAGGCCATGAATTGAACAACAAACTACTCCGTAAATTAGTAGAAAAAAAATCAGCTTGGGAGCAGGTTGAATTCGTCGATAAAGGTAAATT
>CAJQMS010000026.1 GCA_905479505.1 uncultured Burkholderiales Genera incertae sedis bacterium
TAAGAATAATGCTGAGGGATTCGCAACTCCCCGCAACCCTCGATCAGTCATCGCAAATACACCCAACTCGTTAGCCGCACCAAATCTATTCTTGATCGAACGAACCAGGCGAAAACTAGAATGGGAATCACCTTCAAAATACAAAACCGTGTCGACAATGTGCTCAAGCACTCTCGGCCCCGCAATCGCCCCCTCTTTCGTGACGTGTCCCACTAAAAGTAGCGTGGTGTCATTTGCCTTCGCAAATCGAGTCAGTTGTGCGGCACATTCTCGAACTTGAGATACGCTACCTGGGGCAGATTGAATGTCCTCTGAATAGATTGTCTGAATTGAATCAATAACCGCAACATCAGGCTTTTCTCGAGTTAGTGTCTCTAAAATTTTATTAAGCTGAATTTCTGAAAGCAGCGCCAGAGTCTCTGATTTTAAATCCAAACGCTGTGCGCGAAGTCCGATTTGCTGCACGGACTCCTCACCGCTGACGTAGACCGCGTTATGATGCTCGCTCATTGCGCTCATCACCTGAAGCAACAGTGTCGATTTACCAATACCAGGATCCCCACCGATCAAAACCACCCCACCGGTTACAAGACCACCTCCCAGGACGCGATCCAATTCATTGCTGTGTGTTGTGAAGCGCGACTCTTCCACCGCCTCCACGGCACCGATGGGTATTAAATTACTGGCGTTACTGATTGGCTGATAACGATCCCCTGATGGGTTAAAGGTTGTCTCTTTGAGCACATTCCATTCATGACAATGTGGACATTGCCCTGACCATTTTTGCGTCTGACCGCCACAGCTTGTGCACAAAAAAGATGTCCTTGATTTACTCATACGTCATTATATCTTGCGCCAGTTGAATCTTCACGCTTCACCTAATCAGAGCAAACGAAAGGCACACGGCGATTTACTCGCGTCAATAACTCGTAGCTGATGGTGTTTGCCCAATGGGCTAATTCCTCAATCGGCAACCCTTCCCCCCACAAAACAATATCCGAACCAACGTTCGCTGAAGGCGTGCCCGTCAAATTCACCGCTAGAGTATCCATTGACACTCTCCCGACTGTTTCAACGCGAACGCCGTTGACTAGGATAGGACTTCCGCTTGGCGCGGACCTGGGATAGCCATCCCCATAACCTCCGGCGACAATCCCGATCCTCATATCGCTCTTTGCGGTAAATGTTCCTCCGTACCCTACCCGATCACCTGCCTTTAAATGCTGAATTGCGATAATTTTCGACTTTAAAGTCATTGCTGGTTTCAGCCCTAATGACGCCGCCGTGACGTCAGCAATCGGAGAAGAGCCATACAACATAATTCCAGGGCGGACCCAATTTTCTTTCTTTGACCCAGAGCGAATCAACGAAGCGGAATTACTCTTAGAGGTGGTCAAACTCAAGGAGCCTAAAGATGCTGAAAAATTTATATTTTGCCGATCAACTCCTCTGGCAACATCGGCATCAGCGTAATGAGTCATGGCAGTAACAAAGTTCACCGCCTCGCATCGCTCCAGCCTGTTATAGCAGCGAACCACTAAATCAGATCGAATTCCAAGCCGATTCATTCCGCTATTGACCTTTAAAAATACGCGAAGCGATTTACTAGACTCAGCAGCTTCTATCAGCTCGACTTGCTCTTCACTGTGAACAACAACATCCAGCTGGAACTCCAAACAGCGGTTTAGCTCTTCGGCACTGAAAAACCCCTCAAGGAGCAATATCGGTCGACGTGTATCCAGATTACGAAGATAGCATGCTGCCTCGATCTCAAGCACAGCAAACCCGTCCAACTCCGACAGCGCTGGGTAAATACGTTTTAACCCATGACCATACCCGTCACATTTAACGACTCCGAACACTTTAGATGAGCCCGATAGTTTTTGAATAATTGCAACATTATTTCGAATAGCGTCACGGTCTATGAAAGCCTGAATTGGTCTAGACAGCATCGCTAGAGGGCACTCACACTTGAATTTCCACTTCGAACCTTTTCCATGTTGTCCATAGCAAGACAGAGGTCCTTCCAGACATCACCTTTTTTTAGAGGCTCCGCAAGCAAGTGACTTGGGTGATCAGTTGCCACAAGCTTAGCACCTTGATAATCGTGAAGACCTTGGCGAAGAGCCGATAAGTCTTCTTTGCGCCCTAATAAATGCTCTGCCGCAGCGGCTCCAAGGGTAACGATAACGGCCGGATCAAGAGAAACAATTTTGCGCTCGATGAATTCTAAACACTCTAGACCCTCGCCTGATTCAGAGGCCGTCTTTCTAAGAGCCCTATCGGACAGGGCCCTTATTATGTAAACATCTTTATCTCGTTTTAATTTCATCGCCAACAACATATTGTCTAACAACTCGCCCTCATCACCTCCGAACGGCTCCTTATTCTGCGCCTCCCGTTCTGCCAAATCTAGTGCTATAAATACCCACTTAGCTTGTTCGTCACCCTCGCCATACACAACATCTGTCGAGGACTTAAATAACTGGTTTGCCCGAACCGACGACAATACCTTATCCTCGAGTTTAGATTCAAAAGAATCCTTGAGAAGACTATTCTTCTCATTGAGACTCTCGGGCGTTTTCCACAGTGGTGATATCCCGAGCTCACTCAGAATTTCAGCTCGACTGCTCATAACGTTGCGCCCATGATAATCGCATCCTCCCGACCGTTGCGGTTTGGATAATAATTTTTCCTTATGCCTATCTCACTAAAACCTAGCGAATCATAAAGACAAAGAGCAGGAGAATTTGAACGTCTAACCTCTAAAACCATCTTTTTTAACTCAATTTTTTTCGATTCAGCAATCAAGTTATCTAGAAAAAATCGTCCGACACCTATATTTTGGAAATTTTTGGCTACAGACACGTTTAAAAGGTGCACTTCGTCTAGAATTTTCATTTGTACTGCGTAACCAATTATCTCATTTGTAAAGATCAAAATATCGCACTGATATCCAGATTCCAGACAATCATTGAAATTACCAGCTGTCCACGGATATTCATAAATCGTTCGTTCTATTTCCATCACAGACACAACGTCCGACTTGAGCATCGACCGAAATGAAAAATGCGAATTATCGATTTGAAGCTTGCTCATCTAAAGTAAGAGCCACTTTATTACGAACATATATTGGTTCTGCATCATCGGCTATAACCGCATTCCCAGACTCAAATTCGCGAACACATATCGTAGCGATTTCACGTGCTGACGGAATCGAACATTCAGTATTTATCTTCATCTTTGAGGCGCTGAAGTATGGTTCAAGGACCTCTAAATATGCAAGCACTCCACTTCCACACACGACCCAGTCATCCCCCTCAGGCCTGTGAACATCCTCCGGATCACAAACGCATGGTTCTGCTTGAGGTAACCATACGCCTCCACTATTTATATACGCTGCCGAGTAGACTTGTTTCATTCGCGCATCCTGGCAGATGACAACTTTATCAAATTTGGTTGCTTGCGCTAGTGCCTCAAGCGAGGAGACTGGGACCACTGGAATGCTTTTGGCGAAGGCAATCCCTTGCGCCACACTACAACCAAGACGTACACCGGTAAATGAACCAGGACCGGCTCCAAATCCGATGACATCTATCTCGTCGAGGGAGACTGTAGTCTTGCGCATCAATCGATCAATCATTGGCAAAATACATTCTGAATGAGTCTCTTCTCCACGACTCTCCATCACAATAATTTCTGAATCTACAGATAAAGCAACTGAACATATTTCAGTTGATGTCTCGATTGCCAGACATCGTAGCGTCGCCTTTTCTTCGATTTCTTTGCCTGGTTCCGTGCGCATTTTAACCGCCGTAATTGGAATAATCAGCTGAGAGCAGCCGCTGAAGCTTCAGTAGGAGTAATTGAACGATATTGTGTCTTTAAAAGTTAAGATTAGATCATACCTTGTCGAAGATCAAAAGCGTACCCACCACACTCAACCCGCAGGACGCCGACCGAAAAAACTAGTTATAGTTAAAAAATATCTAAACACGCCCAAGTTAAACACGGTATCGAGTTAGGAGGAATCATGAAAAATATTGCAGTCATAGGCTCTGGTCTTATTGGCCGAGCTTGGTCGATAGTGTTTGTAAAAGCTAAATTCAAAGTGTATCTTTACGACCTTGATCCGGAGGCCTTAACTAAGGCTTACGAGGACATTAAATCGAGCCTGAATGATCTAAAAACATACAAGCTCATATCCGAGGAACCCTCGGTCCTTTTGAGCCGAATAACGCTCGCCAAATCGATAGAGCATGCTGTGTCAAGCGCCGAATACGTGCAAGAAAATACTTCGGAAGATCTTGAAATCAAGAAAAAAGTTTTCTCAAGTCTCGATAAATATGCACCGAAACACTGTATCCTCGCAAGCTCAACCTCAACCATACAAACTTCCCTGTTTAGCGAACATTTATCGGGCCGAAATCGCTGCCTGGTTGCGCATCCCGTCAATCCTCCACATCTCGTTCCTATTGTAGAAATATCACCCTCGCCTTGGACTGATGAGAGCATAATTCAGCGGGCTTACGAGCTTCATCAGACAATTGGTCAGGTTCCTATTCACGTTAAAAAAGAAATACCAGGCTTTATATTGAATCGGCTACAGGCAGCTTTACTGCAAGAGGCTTGGCGATTAGTCGCTGAGAACTACGTCTCTGTAGAAGATGTGGACAAGACCATTAAAGATGGCTTAGGTCTACGTTGGGCGTTTATGGGCCCATTTGAAACCATAGACTTGAATGCGCCTGGCGGCATTGCCGATTACGCGGCTCGCTTTGGAGACGCCTATTCTGCGATGATGAGAGACGTAGAACATCCAGAATGGGATAAGGATTTAGTAGACAAAGTAGAGACGCAACGACGTAAGATCCTACCCTTCGCCGAGCACGGGAAACGAGAGATATGGAGAGATCAACAATTGATGAAACTTGTCGCTCATAAGAGAGCTTCATCGCCCTCAAAATAACTAATTACTATCCATTTTATGTTAATCTTTTTAGCTCCTACAAGAAGTCTTTCTCCACGGGGTAGGTCGTGTATGCAAGGTCTTAAAAAATCTGTCGGCAATCACTGAGGATCCATATGCCTAAAAAAGTAATGATCACATGCGCAGTCACCGGTTCAATTCACACCCCTTCAATGTCACCGTACCTCCCTGTCAGTCCAAAGGAAATTGCTGATGCAGCTATTGGTGCAGCTGAAGCTGGAGCGGCTATTGTTCACTTACATGCCCGCGATCCGAAAGATGGTAAGCCCACTCAAGATCCGGATATGTTTCGTCAATTTTTACCAACGATTGCCAACAACAGCGACGTTGTTATCAATATTACGACAGGCGGCGCTCCCACCATGAGCGTGGAGGAAAGACTCCAGCCAGCGCTGCAATTGAAGCCGGAAGTGGCGTCTCTCAATATGGGATCTATGAATTTCGGACTCTATGAGATGTTAAATCGTTTTCAGGATTTCAAACATGATTGGGAAGAGCCTTATTTAAAGGAGTCAGATGATCGTATTTTCAAAAATACTTTTAAAGATATTGCCTACATCCTGGAGTCATGCGGCAATAACAACACTCGGTTTGAAATAGAATGTTACGACATAGGTCACCTCTACACCGCAGCGCATTTCGTTGATCGCGGATTGATTAAAGCCCCCTTCCTCATCCAATCAGTTTTCGGCTTAAGGGGTGGCATAGGACCTCACGCTGAAGATGTCATGCATATGAAAAGGACTGCTGACCGTTTATTTGGGAACGACTATTTTTGGTCTGTTCTTGGCGCCGGTAGCAATCAAATGTATGTTGCGGCACAGTCGGCAGTTATGGGTGGCAACGTACGCGTGGGGTTGGAAGACAGTTTATGGGGCGGTCGCGGAACGCTTGCGACGTCAAATGCTGAACAAGTCATTAAGATTAAAACTATTATGGAGGAATTGGGGCTTGAGACAGCAACACCAGATGAAGCTAGATCTATGCTGAAACTAAAAGGCAAAGATCAGGTCAATTTCTAGGATGTTAATTAAATAGAGCCATGGAATCACTTCAAATTTCACATCGTAAGCAAGTCGTTGGTTGGTTGGTCGTCTGCGGGATTTTGGTTTTTTGCATGATCATTGTTGGTGGGGCGACACGACTGACACACTCTGGACTGTCGATAGTAGAGTGGGAGCCTATTGTGGGCACCATTCCGCCCTTAAATGATACGGATTGGAACCAAGTTTTTGATGAATACAAAGGCAGCCCCGAATATCAATTAATTAACTTCGGGATGTCACTTGACGAATTTAAAGTTATTTTTTGGTGGGAATATTTCCACAGGTTGCTTGGTCGACTCATAGGCTTCGTTTTCTTCGTGCCGTTTTTATTTTTTCTACTCACCCGACGCCTCAACGCTGAACTAACTGGCCGTCTACTAGGTATATTCGCGCTTGGCGGGTTACAAGGTGGAATGGGTTGGTATATGGTCGCCAGCGGATTAGTTGATGAGCCAAACGTGAGTCAATACCGACTTACCGCCCATCTCGGCATCGCTTTTCTTATATTCGGAGCTATCACTTGGACG
>CAJQMS010000027.1 GCA_905479505.1 uncultured Burkholderiales Genera incertae sedis bacterium
TCCGCGTGCAGTCCTCCCCATTGCTCGCACATTACTTTCAGCAAAGCGAACCGCCTTGCCGCCATCTGAAAACAGCATGACATCGTTTGAACCATTGGTAATAGAAACTCCAACAAGGTGATCACTAGCCTCTAAATCAACGGCAATAATCCCCATCTGCCTAGGGCGTGAGAAGTGGGATAACGGCGTTTTCTTAACGATACCGCGACTGGTTGCCATGAAAACAAAATGCTCGTCATCAAATTCCTTTACAGGCAAGATTGCAGTAATTTTTTCTCCTTCAGCTAACTGCAAAAGATTTACAATTGGTTTCCCACGACTCGTCCGGCTCGCTTGGGGTACCTCATAAACCTTTAACCAGTACATTCGCCCCAAATCCGAAAAACACAAAATATAATCGTGTGTGTGCGCAACAAATAGGTTGTCAACAAAGTCATCTTCTTTGGTTTTAGTCGCCTGTCTCCCTCTGCCACCTCGACGCTGCGCCTGATAGTCACTCAGAGGCTGGGATTTGACATAGCCTGTATGAGACAAAGTGACCACAACGTCCTCTGGAGTTATTAGATCCTCCAGTGAAATATCTTGCGCGTTGACCTCAATCACACTTCTACGCTCATCTCCAAAGTCAGATCTGGTCTGGCTGAGCTCACCTTTGATGATTTCCCTCACCCGGTGAGTATTTTTCAAGATGTCCTCTAAATCGACAATCGTGTCAATCACGTCCCGATACTCCTGCTCGATTTTTTGTTGCTCAAGGCCCGTGAGTCGCTGAAGCTGCATCTCTAGAATTCGTTGCGCCTGGACCTCGGACAAGTGGTATCCGTCGTCCTTAAGCCCAAATCTAACACTCAGTTCCACATTTTCATCCAACCCTCTAGCTAATAGCTCCTCAACAAGTTTAGATCGCCACACTCGCGCCATAAGTGCAGACTTCGCTTCCGGTGGCGTGGGCGTCGACTTAATCAGACTTACAATCTCGTCCACATTGGAAAGTGCGACCGCCAGACCCTCTAAAATATGCGCCCTTTGCCTTGCCTTTCGTAATTCAAATGTTGTTCTCCTTGTCACCACTTCTTTTCGATGACGAACAAACTCCCTTATAAAATCTTTTAGATTAAGAAGTTTCGGCTGCCCATCTACCAACGCAACCATATTCATTCCAAAGGAATCTTGCAATTGAGTATCTTTGAAAAGATTGTTAAGCACTACCTCGGCAATCTCGCCTCGCTTCAACTCTAAAACAACCCGCATGCCGGACTTATCTGATTCGTCCCGAATACCCGAAGTGGATATTCCCTCGAGGCGCTTGTCTCTTACCAACTCTCCAATACGTATAAGTAGCGATGACTTGTTAACTTGATAAGGTAATTCGTCTATGATAATCGCTTGACGACTACCGGCTGAATCTACATCCTCAAAGTGAGTCTTCGCACGCATTAACACGCGACCTCGACCAGTTCGATAGGCATCCCTTATGCCAGCTGTTCCATAAATTATGCCCTTGGTCGGAAAGTCAGGCGAAGGAATGATCTCGATCAGTTCATCAATGGAAATCTCAGGCTTATCAATCAGCGCTAAACAAGCATCAATGACCTCACAAAGATTGTGTGGGGGTATGTTGGTTGCCATACCCACTGCAATACCCGACGAACCGTTGACGAGCAAATTAGGTATCTTGGACGGCATAACAAGCGGCTCAAGTTCTTTGCCATCATAATTGGGGCCATAATCAACAGTTTCCTTGTCTAGGTCAGCCAATATCTCCGATGCGAGTTTTTCAAGGCGGCACTCGGTGTACCGCATCGCCGCTGCATTATCTCCATCAACAGACCCAAAATTTCCTTGCCCATCGATTAGTGTGTACCTGAGGCTAAAATCTTGCGCCATACGAACTAAAGTGTCATAGATCGCGCTATCTCCGTGAGGGTGGTACTTTCCCATGACCTCACCAACAACACGAGCACACTTGACGTAGGGACGGTTCCAATTATTGTTTGCCTCATGCATGGCGTACAAAATTCTTCTATGTACCGGCTTGAGACCATCGCGCACATCCGGCAAGGCGCGACCTACTATCACGCTCATTGCGTAATCTAGGTAGGAACTACGCATTTCCTCTTCTATACTAATTGGTAGCGTCTCTTTTGCGAATTGCTCCATGCGAACTTTCTTAATGAATTGGGCTCCTAGATGCCAGAATGAACCTTAAAAATATGCCGATTGAATACTTATAAAATGCACATTTTTGATTCTCTATTAATAGCTTAATAGGATACCACAGCCAGCACTTTTACGGTCGGTTGAGTTAGTCTTAATTAGGATCGATAATGGACTCAGAAATACACCTAGTTAACCCACATTTAACGCTTTTTATCTTTGGTTTATAAGATCTAAGGTTCTTAAGTAAATGAAACGTGAGCTGTGACCAAATGGAAAAAAATATTGACCCGTCAGAAATTAAGAAATTCGAAGCACTAGCACACCGCTGGTGGGACCCTGATAGTGAATTCAAGCCTCTACATCGGATAAATCCTTTAAGACTGGAATACATCGAGTCGCTTGTTGGCTTAAAAGACAAAAATGTTCTGGATGTTGGTTGCGGAGGCGGTCTTCTCACGGAAGCCATGGCGAGTAAAGGAGCACGTGTTGTCGGGATAGATTTGGCAGATAAAGCGTTGCGAGTTGCTAAGCTTCATCTTCATGAGAGCCGGTTGGACGTTACGTACGAAAAATCGTCTGCCGAAGACTTTGCATCGCGAAACTCCGAGTTATTTGATGTCGTAACCTGCATGGAGATGCTGGAACACGTCCCGGACCCCGCTAAAGTTGTTAGGGCCTGTGCTGATCTGGTTAAACCCGGAGGTTGGACGATTTTTTCAACAATTTCAAAAACACCAAAAGCATTTTTATTCGCCATCATAGGCGCAGAGCATATTCTGAAGCTCCTTCCCAAAGGGACCCACGAATACAGGAAATTCATCAAACCCTCTACACTAGGGGATATGATGCGAGATTCTGGGCTCGAAGTGGAAAAAACAAGGGGGATGGGGTATAACCCAATAACAGAAACTTTCACGCTGAACGACAAGTTAGACGTAAATTACATCTTGGTCGGGCGAAAAAACGCCTAGATGGTTGAAATTACCTAAAGGAGATCGAAAAATGTATGGATTCATCAAAAAACACTCATGCTTCGCACTTACTTTTTTAGCCCTCACGTTATCCAGCTGCGCATATGGCCCTCAATTCTTATCCCTCAACCCTGCAATAATTGCGTCTGGCGATAGCAATTACGACCTAACTAACCAAACGGCAATTGTCCTGAAAGTTAAGGATTCTCGCAAAAGCGAAGTTCTAGGTGTTTCGGGCGACAATTCTGCTCAATTTGACATCACTCTCAAAGAAAATGCAGCTGACACCTTGCAAGCCAATATAGTCCCAGCTCTTCAGGGACGAGGACTCGAAGTGAATTTAAATCAAAAAGAAAATGAACCCACTTTACTAATCGATTTACAAAAACTCACCCTTAATTCGATCAAAAAAGAAGGCTTCGGCTATGTAACTAACCTTGACTTGGAAATTGTAGCGTCCGTCGTTTTCGTTAACAAAAAATACTCTAAGCGATATATCGTTGGAACCGAAAAAAAGAACGGAAGCGTTTCATCGTCCAAGAGTAGCGAAATACTAGTAAACGAGGCAATGACGGAAGCTCTGTCATCAATTGTTAACGATAACGCATTATTTAAGGCGTTAGACACCCAATAGAACGCTTTTGTGACACTGAAGAAAGCTGGCCAGCCATTCATAGATGGTTTAAACTACGTTTAGTTGGGGGCGACCCGGTTTCGACGTGGGTTGCGAAACAGCTTGGTGCATGCCAAGGTCCAGTCACCTTGTAAATCAGCTGGAAAACGTATAGTCGCAAACGACGAACGTTACTCTCTAGCCGCCTAATACCGGCTAGACTCCGCACCAGCTTTCTCTCGGGTTGGGTTGGGTAACCAACAGCGGAGTCATAAACGAGGGATCGTGAAATTCGGGGTTACTTCGAATATCATTAAATCCAAGGTAACTCGTCTTAGCCAGGGTTGTCGATCAACCTGACGTAGATTAAATTCAATGATCTGACTAAGCATGTAGTACCGACTGCAGAGGGCTTGCGGACGGGAGTTCGATTCTCCCCGCCTCCACCAAATGTTAAAAACCCCTGGGTTAATGCCCAGGGGTTGATCTTCACGGAAAAGGCTTAGTCTGTTTTTTTATTAAGGTAACCGTCGTATTAATTGCTAAGCTCCACACGCTCCGTGTGATGTCCATCTTTTATCTCTGCTAACTTATCATTTCCCGACTTTCCGAGAACATCAGCCGTGACCTTGCAGTCATACAGATTCGGAAAATTCAATTCAAAAATTTGATAATTAATCGTACTATCACCGCATTCAAGGTGCGCCACGTTTAACCGCCTAGGGCAACATACGTCGAATAATTCCGTCACGCAGCACTATCCAGTGATACATCGCAGCGAGGATATGAATCGCGATCAGCCCCATAATCACATAAGACAAGTCGTGATGAATTGACTGCAACCAATCACGGATTTCTGGATTATTAGAGCCCATCGGAGAAATCTTAAACAAGCCAAAGTACGTTACACCGTACTTTGTGAATTGCGATGCAGCAAAGCCAATGACCGGCATCACGATTAGGACTCCATAGAGCAGACCATGTGACAGCTTAGAGAGGCGCCTTTGCCACCCAGGTATGGAATTTGGCAAAGCAGGCGGTAAATTTTTACGTCGCCACCATAACCGAATGAGCATAAGTAAACCGACAGTTACACCTATCGATTTATGCAAATTGAAAAAGAAGGCTCGGTCAGGATCACCCTTAGGAATATCATGCATGTAGATCCCTAATGCGATGAGGCTAAGCACAAGCAAACCAACAACCCAATGCAAGAATATCGCAATCTTCGTATATTTATCTTGTCCAAAAATCATGCTAACCACCTCATATGTCTCTCGTCCGAAGCTACAAATACTGAAAAATCACCTGCTACTATACCCCACTAAAGCGCCGCCTATGCGGGCTACAAACGTAAAAAAGCCGCTAAAAAGCGGCTTTTTTTTGCACTTTGCTTATCGGATTAACGATTCGCGATGTACATTGTTACTTCAAAACCAAAACGCATTTCTGTGTACTCAGGCTTGCTCCACATAATTTTCTCCTTGTGATTGATTTAAATGTTGCACACCCCTCATTATCCACATGCCGTTTAGTTATTCAATTCGAGTTTTCTTAATAAACCCTAAGGAAAATCATTAGAAAAAATGGAATCATAGAAAAACTAACTATTTGGATCGTAGCTTAGAGATCAATCAACCCTGACCTCATTGCAATAATTGCTAGTTCCGCACTATTAGACGCTCCCAATTTTTGTTTAATGTTATACAAATGAGTGCCAACGGTCCTCGGGCTCAAGCTCATGACCTCAGCTATTTCCTGCACAGATTGACCCTTAGCAAGCGCTATGAATACTTTAAATTCTTTTTCGCTGAGACTATCGACGGGGTCCTTATTTCCAGACACCTGCTCCACAGCCATCTCCTGAGCAATTTGTGGCTCTAAATATGTCTTACCACGAAAAACTGTCCTTACTGCCTCTATTAGAGCATCTGCCGCACTTCGTTTCGTGAGATAGCCAATCGCGCCGGCTTTTAGGACTCTTCGTGCATGCATAACATCCTCGTGACCAGAGAGCACCAGTATTTTTTGCCCTCCCTCCTTTGCGAGCACCCTATCAATAGTTTCTAGACCTCCAATGCCAGGCATAGAAATATCCATGACTAAAACATCGGGGGCATGGGCTTGAAAAGTTTTCAGGGCTTCTTCACCGCTTTCAGCCTCAGCAACTACGGAGATGTCCTCAGCCCCCTCCAATAAGAGCTTAAAACCCATCCTAACGACCGCATGATCGTCAACAAGCATCACTCTTACCATAGCATTCGCCATAAATCCCCCGAAAACCCTCTAGCTTTCATTACTTCCCTTCAAAAACACGGTCATATCAGCCGTAATAAGCGTTCCGGAACCGCGACTTGAATCGATCTTAATATCCCCATTAAATGCTTGGACTCTCTCTCTCATCCCGAGCAGGCCAAATCGTCTAGACTCTGATAAGTTAACATCTAGTCCCAGCCCATCATCTTGGACCCTTATTAGAATTCGAGCAAGATCAGAAGCTTCTCGTTCAGCAACGACTGACACTTTAATACTGCTTGCGGCTGCGTGCTTCGCTGCATTTGTCAAACATTCTTGCACCACCCGATAAATAGTGATGTTGACGTATTCATCATAACAATTAAGATCCCCAGTGAGGTCGAGCTTCACAGCCAGGTCCGGGTTGGACTTTCGATAACGATCGCATAATTCTGTAAGCGCATCTTCCAGCCCCAAATGATCCAATGCACTAGGTCGTAATTCCCTAATAATTGAGTGAACCATATCGTAGATTCGGGAAGTAACCTCAACGATAGTAAGCGCATTTTGACGCGTTATTGACTTCTCATCGAGGTCACGATTTGCAATTGCTGTCGCGATCGTTTTTATCGCGGTGACATTTTGACCCATTTCATCATGAAGCTCTCTCGCAATCGACTTTCTCTCCTCCTCCAGCTTTTCTTGGATAAGCTGAGTTAATCGCTTATTTTGCTGTAATTGCATTTCGGCAGAAATACGACTTTTGTAATCTGTCATATCCCTTAGCACGCTAATGTGTCCAAGTAATTGATTAGTCTCGGGGTCGACGAGAGGCGCTAGTGAAACCTCGACGTCTACGATTGTCCCGTCTTTCTTGATCCTATGGCTCTCGTAATGCTCAATCACACGGGACTCAGAAACGCGATCACTAATTAGATCATGTGTCGATAGGTTTTCCTCAGGAACTATCGTGGTGACTGGTCGTCCGAGTATTTCATTTGATGAAAACCCAAAAAGCCTTTCTGCCGACGGGTTCCAAAACGATACATTAGTTTGCAGGTCCGATATCAAAATGGCGTCGCTTGACTGCTGGGCAACTAAGGCGAGTCGTGCATTCTGAGTCAACGCTTCATGAAGGTTTGTTGTCATACGATTAAACGTATGAGCAATCGCGTTGAATTCGGGCAACCGATAATCCGGTAAACGCGTCGATAAGTCACCCTTTTCCAAAAGCGACATCGCAGACAAAATTCCCTTCAGAGGGCGCATTGCACGCCCCAACAAAGCGAATATAGCCAAATTTAAGCTCACAAAAAATATGAGCAGCATTGCGCCAAACCGAATAAGCTCATCCCAAGCGTCTAAGACTGATCTCGATGAGTCTGGGGTGATGACAATGTAACCGGAAGCCATATTTAATTGGAAATCTCGATCACCCGGAGCCATCAACTGGGAAAACCACTCAGGTGCCCAACGCCCTTGTTTATAGACTGACGGAGGGGACTCATAAACAAGCACGTCCGATTGATCATACAGTCTTATCTCATTAGCTCGAACTCGACCTGCTCTCTTTAAAAATTCAGCCAGCTCGTCAACTGCATCTGCCCCACCCAGATATGAGCGCCGACTAAAAGCAACTGACTCTAACAATTGAACTGTAACTTTGGTGCCGGCATCAATTTCCTCTTTGATAGATTTACGGCGATCATCAAAAAGAATAAATGCCGTCACTAATAAAAAAATAACAGTGATAAAGGAAATTGCGGCATTGACCCTTAATTTAATTCCCATGAGCCGTTTGCAATTGTTTTTTGAGGAGCTCCATCTCTTCCGAAAGGGCGTTGGCGATATTTGTTTGCCACGCCCCATGACCGCCAGAGCCAACCACCCTTAACCTCGAGCCGGATAGCTTCTCATGCAACTGATAAGCAGTTAGCGGAGGGCAAATCATATCCATCCCTCCTTGCACAATAACAGTTTGATTAGTGATTAATTCTGCTTTTTGTAACAATTCGTTGCTAGCTAAGAAGCAATCATGTTTAAGATAATGAAGCTGAATTTGCGCACGAGCTAACTCGGCCTCAGAAACTTCTCGCGTTTTTTCTCTCGCTTGATGGCTTACGTCACTCCCCAACATCATTGACTGAATTTCGTAATCGTTCCATCGGCAACATGCTTCATTTGCTAACGAACGATCCGATGAATTGATACGGTCGTAGTAATGGCTGACCAAATCGCCCGAACTATCCCAGAGAAGTTGATCGTGCGCGTCAGGCATAAAACGTCTCAGTTCATTCGTGTACCACCGCACCTCTTCGCGCGACCCTAAAAAAATACCGCGAAGCACCAAAGCCTCCACATGTTCTCCGTACTCAGCCGCATAAGCTAACGCTAATGCGCTGCCCCATGAACCGCCAAAAATAATTACCCTCTGAGTTATCCCTAAAGTAGTTTTTATAAGATTAATATCCTCAATCAAGTGGCGAGTGGTATTACTTTTAGTTAATCCGCTCGGAACTGACTGACCACATCCTCGCTGATCAAATAGCACAACATCAAAGAAAGTAGGGTCGAAATATCGTCTATGGTTTGCGTTAGTACTGCTTCCTGGCCCTCCGTGAAGAAATATGACTGGGACACCTCCCTCGCATCCACAGCGTTCTACGTAGATACGATGTTCTTCATCGGCATCAATCCATTGGGTACGGTACGGCTTTATTTCAGGGTATGTAGGCACGGTAGTATGGGTATTTTTCCAAGCCTTAATTTACATTGATTTCTATTGGGACGGTCAAAATTCTTATTTCACCGGGTGGCGCGGGAATTTTACCCTTCCTAGCTAACTTATCAATTAACTTCAAATAGTACTTATCAAGACGTATAAATCCACTCTTCTCAGAGATTTCACAAAAATCAAACTGTCCTAGTTCATCAAACACGAGGCGTATCGTCAGTTTTTCCCCTGAATGTTGCTTTTTGAGATGCGAACGATTCCTTCTTTGATCTGAGATAAGCAATTTTTCTATAGAAGTACGGATATCCCGTCGATAACTATTCACTGCCTGCATCTCCGCTTCACCCTCTCCTGTTAACGAACCGGTGACTTCATCCGAACGAGGCTGAGACGTTACAACTGGCTGGGGCGGCACAACAGGGTTTATTGGCACCACCACTGGGGACGACATTCGGGGAGCCACAGGCTTCGCACGTGACAGCGGCCTGGAACGGACCAAAGGGCGAGGATTCGGCGCTGATTGTGACCGCTTCGATATGATAGTTGGCTGAGTGAGCGAGGATGGGGGTGCGATCGACTCCAAACTTGACTCTTGTTGAACTCGAATTTCCGGCTGAGGAGGCAAAACTATTGGTTTCACCAAGCTTGGTCTCGGCGTAGACTGTCTTGTAATAATCGGTTTCCGTGAACTTTCACTTACAACATTAGGGGCGTTTCTTCTCGGTGTATCGAGGTTGGGCGCTTTTTGCGCTAAAGCTTCCTCCGGCATACTTGGTAACCGAGGAACGATCTCTTTTGGTGGCTGCGAATCTTGCCTCTGAGGTTGGATCTTTTGTGGCGCTGGCACGGAAATCGTTGAGCGAGAGGGGATGCTGGGCTCGACTCTTTTTTCAAGGGGTGGCTTTAGTGGCTCTGCTGCCGGTTTCGACTCAATCTGGACAGTTAGAAAATCATTTTTTGTCTCTACCTGTGTTTTGAAACCTGGTGTAATGACAACTATTGCGACATGAAACACTGCGGAGCCTAAAAGTACCCAAATCAACTTGTAATTATGATTATGTGAAGTTTCTATCAGCATAACCGATCAATCACGAGGAACTCTTTTCGCTGAGATGTCAAAACTATCCATGGGTTAGGCACTAAACTAATGATAATCATGAGAGCGATTTGCTGAATTTTCTGCAGAGCATACTTCCAAACATGGTCACAATTTTGTTGTCATAAAGCTACAGTAACAAAAACGCTCACCCTGTGAGCACCGAAACTTTAGCGAGATGGCGGCTAGTAATCAACTGAAAGGTTATTTACTAGTCTGTTTTAATTTTATTAGGAGGTATTTAATATGTGGACAAAGCCTGAGTATACCGAAATGCGTTTCGGTTTCGAAGTCACCATGTACATCGCAAACAGATAATATCTGTTTCGAATGTATGTGAAGGAAAGCCCCTTCTACAGGGGCTTTCCTTATTTATCAACAATCAATAAAAAAGAAAGCGACAAGTATGAGAATAAGAGTCCTTGGATCAGCGGCTGGTGGTGGATTTCCTCAGTGGAATTGCAATTGCCCAAATTGTGATGGAGTTCGAAAAGGAACCATCAATGCAAAACGCCGTACACAATCTTCCATTGCGGTCAGCAGTA
This sequence comes from uncultured Burkholderiales Genera incertae sedis bacterium, assembly GCA_905479505.1. Lineage (GTDB taxonomy): Bacteria > Pseudomonadota > Gammaproteobacteria > Burkholderiales > Eutrophovitaceae > Eutrophovita. The sequence continues at coordinate 10,355 of CAJQMS010000027.1, forward strand.
ACGATGTTGACTGGCTTTTATTCAACACTTCGCCAGATATTCTTACTCAATTTCAACAATTTCCTGAGTCACAACCTGCCAGATCGATACGAGATACCGCCTTTAAGTCAATCGTGTTATTAGACGCTCAAATTGATCACACCACTGGCCTATTTATGCTTCGGGAGTCAAAGACACCCTTAAACATCTACTGTACAGACATGGTTTACGAAGACCTCACCACTGGAAACCCTATATTTAAAATTTTGGAGCACTACTGTGGCGTTAATTGGCATCAAATTCATACCACCGAAGATAATGCTTTTGTTCCAGAGGGAATCTCCAATATAAAAGTGAAGGCCATCCCGTTGTCCAGTAAAGCTCCGCCTTACTCGCCTCACAGGCATGACCCGCATGAGGGCGACAATCTCGGGATTTTACTTGAGGACTTAACCACCGGTGAGAAAACATTTTATGCCCCTGGATTAGGGCAGATTGAATCACATATAAAGCCTTACATGGAAGAAGCTGACTGTCTCCTCGTTGATGGAACTTGCTGGACAAATGACGAAATGAAGTCTTTAGGCATTGCGAATAAAATGTCGCTTGATATGGGCCATCTTCCGCAGTCTGGGCCTGGCGGTATGATCGAAGTGTTAAGACCGTTACCAGCCAAAAAGAAGGTTCTTATTCACATCAACAATACAAATCCAATTTTGCGAGAAGACTCTGAGCAACGCGAACAATTAACTCAAGAAAAAATTGAAGTTGCCTATGACGGGATGGATTTCGTCGTTTAATACGGGGAAAAAATTAAGAAAGTTTTTGTTATGACAATAAAAGATAGTGCACCTTGGTCAATCGAGGATTTCGAGAAAAAACTTCGAGCGAAGGACCAGAGTTATCATATTCACCACCCCTTTCATGTAGCTATGAACAGCGGGGGATGCACAAAAGAACAAGTCCAAGGATGGGTTTTAAATCGGTTTTATTACCAAATAATGATCCCGATTAAGGATGGAGCCATCTTGTCCAACATGCCGGATAAAGAGCACAGAAAATTGTGGATTCAAAGGATCTTAGATCATGACGGAATTGAC
>CAJQMS010000028.1 GCA_905479505.1 uncultured Burkholderiales Genera incertae sedis bacterium
TTTCAGTTGATGCAAGCGCCTTTTAATTCCTTGTTGGCCAGGTAACCGTACTGGTGAATTTGGGTCTATAGGGTCTGAGTTTAGACATGCCTTTGCGATCCAGCTACTTTGCTTTTTAAATTGATGTAAGCCTCCAAATAGCTTCGGATTGAATACTTGCAGAAAAACCTCTCCGGTCCATGTATCTACGCCATCTGCTCTCCCGTGACCAGATAAACCCTGTGTTAGCGCTTCGACAAGCAATCCAAGGGAAAATCCTTTGTGTCCATATTCTATTCCGCCGATGGGTAATAATGCACCTGACTGATTTGCTGACATAACGGTTGGATCATTCGTGAGGTTACCTTCATGATCAATGAGCCAAGAGCCTGGGAGATCCTCTTGATTTCCGGCGCTTCGGCCCACCATGCCATTAGTTGTGATGGATGTCGATACATCGATTAAGATTGGTAAGTCATTCGTTGGCCAGCCTGCAGCGATGGGATTTGGCGTTAGTGCTCCCGTTCGTCCCCCAAAAGGCGCGACCGATTTGTTTTCCGGCGCAGAGGACATTATGATCGCGACCATATTGTTTTGAGTGGCTTTCAGAAGATAGGCTGCTAAACACGCGATATGATGCCCGCCACCGATCGTCACAGTGCAAGTGCCGTAGGTTTTAGCTCTCTCGCAAGCAAGTTCTAATGCTTTGGTGGTCAGCCAAGTTCCCGGTAGTCTTTTGCCGTTCCAAGCGATTGCCGCTGGCAGGTCACTGATTATTTCAGGTTCACCATGAGTCGCCATCGCGCCTGACTCAATGTCCGCTAGGTACGGCGCCAGTAATTGTAAGCCGTGCGTGTCGTGACCCAAGAGATCACCTTCAATGAGAACGTCCGAAATTACGTCTGCCTTCGATGGTTCCATCCCTGCACCAACTAGCAGTGAAGTGGCAAATGTCAGCAGTGAATCGTAACTGTAGCTACTTCGTTCGGAGGTCAAATTATTTTACTCACAGTGGCTCGTAGGCTTACATCATGATGATCTGTCGAACAGTGTGCCCGGATTGTAATCGGTCAAACCCTTCGTTAATGTCCTCAAGTTTTAAATGGTCACTCATGAGTTGATCCACCGGAAGCATTCCACTTTTATAAAGATTAATGTATCGGGGGACATCTCTAGAAGGGACGCACGAACCGACGTAACTTCCTTTCACGGTTCGTTCTTCGGCCGTCAAATTGACATGCTGAAGTTCCCAGCGTGCATCTGGATGTGGAAGTCCAGCAGTCACCGTGGTGCCGCCTCTTCGGGTAATCCGATATGCTAATTCCATTGCTTGGACGGACCCTGCCATTTCAAGACCAAAATTCACGCCACCATTGGTGAGTTCCTTGACCGTTTCAATCGCATTGTCATCTGTAGCGTTAACTGTAGCGGTGGCGCCGAGCCTTTTTGCTATAGCCAGCTTGTCATCATGGACGTCTAGAGCGACGATTTGGTTAGCACCCGCGACTTTTGCACCTAATAGCGCGTTAAGTCCGACCCCTCCCAAACCAACTACGGCAACAGAGGATCCAGGAAATACCCCGGCCGTGTTAAGGGCGGCACCAACGCCCGTGAGGACGGCACAACCGAAGAGGGCTGCTTCATCAAAAGGGAGCGAGGGATCGATTTTGACAACCGAACCTCTGTTCACTACACAGTACTCGGCAAATGCAGACACCCCTACATGATGATAAACCGTCTCACCTTTTTGACTGAGACGGATGCCTCCCCCAAGTAAGGTGCCGGCGCCGTTTGATTGCTGCCCCGGCTCACATTGCCCAGGACGCCCTTCTTTACAGGAGATGCATTCCCCGCAGCTTGGAGCGAAAATAAGCGCTACATGATCTCCCACTTCAATGTCTGTGATGCCAGGTCCGCATTCGGTTACGATACCGGCAGCTTCGTGGCCTAAGATCATTGGCATTGGCCTCGGTCGGTTGCCATTGACGCTGGAGAGGTCAGAATGACATAGGCTTGCTGCTTTAATTTGAATCAGTAGCTCTCTCTCTTGGGGTGCTCCAATTTCTACTTCCTCAATTTTCATAGGCTTAGATTCTGCATATGGTTGCTTAGCCCCCATTTCACGGATAACTGCAGCTTTCATTTTCATATCGTATCCTTACAATTAAATTTCGTTAATAAGTTGTTCTACCGCCAGAGGCATCGAAAACCGCTGCCGTACTAAATGAGCAATCTTCTGTACAAAGCCATGTAATCAGCGATGCGAGTTCGTCTGCATTTCCAAGACGGTCCATTGGGATTTTTGATTTCATATATTCAATATGGGCTTGTGACACCTGTTCTAGAATAGGCGTGTCGACAGTCGTTGGTGTAACTGCGTTGACAAGTACACCGGATGTTGCGAGTTCTTTTCCTAGCGATCTAGTTAGAGCGATTACGCCTGCTTTGGAGGCGGAGTATGCGGAAGCTGATGGGTTGCCTTCTTTGCCAGCCACGGAGGATATGTTAACGATTCGACCGTATCCATGCTCGAGTAAGTGAGGAACAATCGCGCGGCAAGTTAAAAAGACCCCAATCAGATTTACATCGATCACTTGTTTCCAAATCTCTGTGGGGTAATCTTTGAGCGGCGCATTCACGCCGTTGATGCCAGCGGAATTAACCAATATGTCAATTTTTGAATGCTCCTTGAGTGAGTTTTCAAGGGCTTGTGAGACATCCTGCTCATTTGAGACATCAACTTTGATGCATTGAGTTTCCTCCCCAAACTTATCGAATTTTTCGGTCTGCATATCCCAAATGATGACTCGTGCCCCGGAATTTATCATTCGATGCGCTGTGGCCTCTCCGATACCTGAAGCACCTCCAGTAATGATTGCAGTCCGTCCAGAAAGATCTAGTTTATTCACGTTCTCTCCAATTTAAATCGATTTGATGTTAGTTGACAGCCCACCGTTAATGTTCTGCCAAGCGTAAAGCAAAGTTTAGTGGTTAGGTGAATTATAATGATCCTGAGATAATGTTCATGGATCACTTAAAAAAGTATCGACTCATGTTGAGTTTTTATCTTGCGGGCTGATTTCGCAATATAAAACACGGGGGGTTTAGATGGAGAAAAAATTAAAGGCTGCGATCATTGGATCTGGAAACATAGGGACAGATCTGATGATGAAGATTCTAGGGCACGGGCAATCTCTCGAGATATCAGCCCTGGTCGGTATCGATCCAAAATCGGACGGATTGCAGCGAGCATCACGTCTCGGTGTTATGGCGACTTCGGAGGGCGTTAAAGGGCTCCTCCGTGATCCAGCGATGTCCGATATTGATCTTGTGTTCGATGCGACCTCAGCTAGCGCTCATATCGAAAATGATCGATTAGTGCGTTCTATCAATCCGAATATTAGAATGATCGATTTGACGCCGGCAGCTATTGGGCCCTACTGTGTCCCGGTAGTAAATCTCAAGGAACACCTTGATGAAGTTAATGTAAACATGGTCACATGCGGTGGTCAGGCCACTATTCCGATCGTTGCTGCGGTATCTCAAGTAGCTGAAGTTCATTACGCGGAGATTATTGCGTCGATCTCCAGCCGCTCGGCAGGGCCAGGAACGAGAGCTAATATAGATGAGTTTACTGAAACCACATCGAAGGGGATTGAAGTTATCGGTGGCGCGTCTCGAGGAAAGGCGATAATAATTCTTAATCCAGCAGAGCCGCCGATGCTGATGCGAGATACAGTTTACGTTTTGTCTTCTAAAGTTGAGCCCTCGAAAATTGAGGCTGCAATTGAAGAAATGGTTTCAAAGGTCCACGCGTATGTTCCAGGCTATCGACTTAAACAGAGGGTCCAATTTGAGGAATTCGGTCCTAAAAACCCTTGTCGTATTTCGGGTGTTGGTGATTTGTCGGGAATCAAAACTACCGTTTTTCTCCAAGTTGAGGGTGCAGCTCATTATTTGCCTTCATATGCTGGAAATCTGGATATCATGACTTCGGCTGCGCTTGCTACGGGCGAAAAGCTCGCCGAAAAATTGTTGGCTAGCCTAGCTTTAGCGGATTCGAGAAAGGAAGGTGTCAGACGATGAATAAAAATATATATATATCAGATGTCACTCTAAGAGACGGATCTCACGCTATAAGACACCAATACACTATCGAAAACGTCAAAAGTATTGCTAAAGCTCTTGACCAGGCGCATGTTGATTCGATTGAGGTAGCGCATGGAGATGGCTTGCAAGGTTCCTCGTTTAACTACGGTTTTGGTCGACATACTGACGTTGAGTGGATTGAAGCTGTTTCTGAGGAATTATCTTTTGCTAAAGTTGCAACACTATTGATTCCTGGGATCGGTACGGTCCATGACTTGAGATCTGCATTTGATGCGGGAGCGCGGGTAGTTCGAGTTGCAACGCACTGCACGGAGGCTGATATTTCAAAGCAGCACCTTGAGTACGCGATAAAAATCGGAATGGAGCCGGTTGGATTCTTGATGATGAGTCATATGAATACCCCTTCGGGTCTCGCTCAGCAGGCGAAGCTCATGGAAAGTTACGGAGCTGTCTGCGTATACGTGGTGGACTCGGGAGGAGCGCTAAATATGAATGAGGTGCGTGACCGGTTCAGGGCGATCAAAGACGTACTCAAGCCAGAAACGCAAACTGGAATGCACGCGCACCACAATTTAAGTCTTGGCGTAGCTAATTCAATTGTTGCGGTGGAGGAGGGTTGTGATCGTGTGGACGCAAGCTTAGCAGGGATGGGTGCAGGGGCGGGTAATGCGCCTCTGGAGGTTTTTGTAGCGGCAGCAGATCGTCTTAAATGGGATCATGGTTGCGATTTGTATCAATTGATTGATGCAGCTGAAGATATCGTTCGCCCACTTCAAGACCGTCCAGTCAGAGTTGATCGTGAGACACTCGCTCTCGGCTACGCTGGAGTTTATTCAAGCTTTTTGTTGCACGCAGAAAAAGCTGCTGCGCAGTATGGGTTAAAAACAATTGATATTTTGGTAGAGCTCGGACGTAGAGGAATGGTTGGCGGTCAGGAGGATATGATCGTTGACGTTGCGTTGGACTTACTTGATATGCAGCAAAAAAATGAAATGAACTCCTAGTCTGTTAATCATTATTTTCCACTAATTTTTTAACTACGTTCGCGATTGCTAAGCTGGCGGTCAACCCTGGGGACTCAATGCCAAACAAATTTACCAGGCCTTTGACGGCGTGTTCTTTTTGACCTTGAATCAAAAAGTCAGCTGCTGGATCCGTGGGGCCAGATATTTTTGGTCTGATGCCGGTGTAACCTGGTTGTAACCACTCTCGTTTGACCGAAGGCCAATATTGACGAATCGCATCATAAAAAGCTTCTTCTCTTGAATTGTCAAAAGAGTAGTCAATGTCATCTACCCATTCTAAATCGGGCCCAAATCTAGCATTTCCACCCATATCGATTGTGACATGAACGCCGAGTGACGCTTTGTGTGCAACTGGGTAAATCAGATGTTTAAAAGGACTGCGTCCGGATAGAGAGTAGTAGTGTGCTTTTGCAAAGTAAGGTTTCGGTATGAACGCTTTGTCCAACTCCGCGATGGAATGCGCCAAATCACACGCGTTTAAACCTGCCGCATTGATCAAGGTGTCGGTTTGCAGCTCAAAAGCAGCTGTTCCTCCTGTCTGAATAAGAAACCCTTCCTTGCTAGCCTTAATCGATTCAACAGGCGTGTTGTATACGATGACACTTCCGGCATTCTCTGCATCTCCAAGGAGGCTAAGCATGTAAGTGTGTGAGTCAATGATCCCGGTGGATGGCGAAAAAACAGCTCCAACGCATTTAATATCTGGCTCGAGATCCGCAACTTGATTTTTGTCTAGCCATATTAGGTCATCAACATTATTCTCTTCTGCTTTTTTTATGTAATCCTTGACCGTCACGACTTCTGATTCGTTGGTGGCAACAATTAGTTTTCCTGTCCTTTTAAACGGAATATTGCGTCGCTCGCAATATTCATAGAGCATTTTTTTACCAGAAACGCATAACTGAGCTTTCAGAGATTTGTTTTGATAATAAATACCAGCGTGAATGACTTCAGAGTTTCTGGAGCTGGTATGGACCCCAAAGCTATCTTCGACTTCAAGAATGATTACATCTTTGCCTGCGAGAGCTAAAGCCCTTGCGATCGCCAACCCGACAACTCCAGCACCAATAACAACGCAATCGATCCGATCCATCTGACTTACAGCTCCAAAAAATGTTCTATTCGTATACAGGCTAACATTACCGTTTAAATGTTTCAGTGGTGAATGACTTGGAGTACTTGAGGGGTCAGAAAATCTTATTAAAAAGTGATTTGTGCGCGGATATTAAGAAATATCTTCGTATGCTGAATCTATGCGATTGGCCAAGCCTTGATGAACTTAATGGGATGGCTATCAAGCGAAGTGGCGCTATGTATAACGCTAATGGCATGTCCATACGGTTTGTTGACCAATCAAACCGTCCTCAAACGTTCGAAGACGGGTTTGAGCAACGGACATTTTTGTTAGGAGAGGTGCCAGTTCGGCAAAAAAATTGGCATGATTTGTTAAATGCTCTTACTTGGTTTCTATTTCCCAATTCAAAAGCAGCTTTGAACGCGCGACATTTCGCAGTCTTAAAAAATAATTTCTCGAATTCTCGAACCCCGGAGGGCGATGCTTTAACAATTTTTGACGAGGACGGGATGATAGTCATTTCCCAAAGTTCTACTCTCACTGATTTGTTGGTCAACTTTGAGTGGATTGAACTATTTTCTAAAAGGAGGGAAATGGTTGTTAAACACATGTCTTTCTTTATTTTTGGGCATGGTCTGTTAGAGAAGACGATGAAGCCGTATGTCGGAATGACGGGTAAAGCTTTGATATTGAATGACACAGAGCTGAATTTAAAAAGAAAATCGGACATCTCTGTTTTGGATGTTGATTTAGTGTTATCCCAAGTCATTCCTCAAAAGCATAATTTTTTATCAGGTCGAAGTCTTTCTCCTTTACCAATTCTCGGTATTCCTGGTTGGTGGGCTGGGAATGAAGATCCCAGTTTTTACGAAAATAAGTCTTATTTTCGTAAAAAAAGAAAATAAATGCGACCAATTTGAATAGTTTCTGCTCACGTCCCGAATTAAATAGCTGATGGATTGACATAAACTCGCCGCAAAAATAAACTTCTCGTATACAAAATTTAGAACTACTCTAGATTTTGATTGTCATAAATCTACATAACCTTTATGCAGAGGGCGTTGTGGTAAATCATTTAACGAAAGGGAGAGAAAAAAATGGCCAACTTAAAAGGGTCCAAGACGGAGCAAAGCTTGAAAGACGCCTTCGCAGGTGAATCACAGGCGAATCGAAGGTACCTTTATTTCGCAAACAAAGCGGACGTTGAAGGGCAAAACGATGTTGCATCCGTTTTTCGTTCAACCGCAGAGGGTGAAACAGGGCATGCGCATGGCCATCTGGAGTATCTGGAGCAGGTCGGCGATCCGGCAACAGGTCTACCGATAGGCGGTACTCGTGACAACCTCACTGCATCTGTTGCAGGTGAGACACATGAATATACTGACATGTATCCAGGAATGGCAAAGACCGCGAGAGATGAAGGGTTTGATGAAATCGCAGACTGGTTCGAAACACTAGCGAAGGCGGAACGTTCACACGCTAATAGGTTTCAAAAAGCTTTAGACGCGTTAGAAGATTAACTTTAGCTAGTAAGGTTGAATGACTGCGAGAAAGCGCGGGGGGACGAAATGTTTACCCGCGTTTTTTTATTGATTGGGAACTTGACGATGGACAAGGTATGAAAGAAGGCAGCTTAGAGGCACCAACACGGCATCCGCTAAATTGGGAGGATGGGGAGTTCTATGAAGAAGAACCCCTACACAAGGAAATGGAGCGGGTTTTCGACATTTGTCACGGATGTAGGCGGTGCGTTAGCCTGTGTACCACTTTTCCGACCCTTTTTGATCTTATCGACGAGAGTTCAACTATGGAGGTGGACGGGGTCGCTAAGGAGGACTACGCAAAGGTTGTGGATAAATGCTATCTGTGTGACATGTGTTACATGAACAAATGTCCGTATGTCCCGCCACATGAATTTAATATCGACTTTCCTCATTTGATGTTGAGAGCTAAGGCTCAGAAATTTAAGAAAGGCGAGACGAAATTTCGCGACAAATTGCTGTCAAGTACTGATGCCCTAGGGAAGCTCTCGGCTATACCTGTAGTCGTGCAAACGATGAACGCGGTGAATAAGAATAAGTCAACGCGAGTACTAATGGAAAAGGCGTTGGGCATTCATAAAGATCGAAAGCTGCCGACATATGCCGGAAAGACGTTTCGCTCTAAAATGTCTGAGTCGGTAGTGGCTTCTCCGCAAGATGGCGAACGCACCCCGGGAAAAGTGGCCGTTTTTGTCACCTGCTATGTGAACTACAACGAGCCAAATATCGGTGACGATTTGTTCAAAGTCCTTGAGCACAACAAAGTCCCGGTTGTAGCGGTTCAAAAAGAAGCTTGTTGTGGAATGCCGAAGCTAGAATTGGGAGATCTAGAATCAGTCAAGACGCTGAAAGAGAAAAATATTCCTCAGATGGCGAAATATGTGCGGGATGGTTTCGCTTTAATGACTTCTGTGCCGTCGTGTACCTTGATGTTCAAGCAAGAATTACCGCTTATGTTTCCCGATGACGAAGAGGTTAAATTGGTCGCTAAAGCGATGTTTGATCCGTTTGAATATTTGATCTTACGAGGCCGGGATGGTCTTTTAAATCTTGATTTTAAGGTTCCGCTCGGGCAGGTTTCATACCATGTGCCTTGCCATTTGCGCGTGCAAAATATCGGCTTGAAAACGAAAGAAATGTTGGAACGAGTGCCTGATACGGTTGTCAAGACGGTGGAACGGTGCTCAGGGCACGATGGCACGTGGGGCGTTAAGAAAGAGTATTTTGACGACTCGATGAAGATCGGGCGGCCGGTATTTAGGCAGATGAGCGAGGAGGTACCACATTACATCAGTTCTGACTGCGCGATTGCTGCAACACATATCGTTCAGGGTATAGAGGCAAAGCAGGATTTGGGGGAGGTCGTTTTTTGACCTCCCC
>CAJQMS010000029.1 GCA_905479505.1 uncultured Burkholderiales Genera incertae sedis bacterium
ATTTAATTTTGTAAGACGACCAGCGATCTCAGTTCTTATGCGGACAGATTCATTTGCGACCACAGTGCCCACGGCGGTGATATCCTCAACGAGGTCACCGACAAGCACTGAGGAAGCTTTAACAGGTAATCCTCGCGGTTTTGCCGGTGCGGTTTTTTCAGTCTTTTCAGCAGCAACAACAGGCTGTTCTGCAGGCCAGTTCAACCACACGAACACAGCGGCTAACGCCACAAGGATTAAACCCCACACAGCTAAACGACGCTTTGATTCCAACAAAATCTTCCCCTTAATGCTTAAAAAAATTGCAATTGACTATCGTATTTCTTAGGGCCAAAATTCCCCTAAATTATGGTGATTTTATGATTCTTGGGCTTGCTTAGATTTCTCAATTTCATCTTTTACCTGGGCCATATCGAGTTTAGCCATTCGATCAAGAAGACCCTCGAGCGAATAGGCCGGGACAGCACCTGGTTTCGAGTAGAGAATAATTTGATCGCGAATCACCACTAATGTGGGAATAGTCCGAATACCAAAAGAATCGGACAATTTCTTCTCCTCCTCAGAATTTACTTTTGCAAAAAATACACCTGGATACTTTTCGGAGGCTGACTCAAAAACCGGAGCAAATGTCTTACAGGGTGGACACGATGGCCCCCAAAAGTCGATGATGACCATCTCATTTGCTTTTACCGCTTGATCAAATGTATCGCTTGTTAAATTTGTAACTGACATCTCATTACTTCCATCATCTAAATTTGTACATCAGTCTAGCATTTTCCTAAACAGCGTAAATGAATTTATACTGTTGACTCTGGCTCAGGAAACCGACCAAAGTGATACAAGACAGTTGGCAGAACCAATAAATTTAAAACAGTTGAAGTAAACAGTCCACCAACAATAATAGTCGCCATCGGCCCCTCTATCTCTCGACCTGGCTCTCCGGTACCCAACGCCAAAGGTAGCAACCCAAGGCCAGTAACTAAGGCCGTCATTAGAATCGAAGGTAAACGTTCCGAAGCTCCCCTCAAGACCGTATCAAAATTCCAAGAGGCACGCTCAACCCCAACCAAATACTGATAATGAGAAACCAACATGATTGAATTCCGGAGCGTGATACCAAAGAGGGTAACAAAACCCACTAAAGAACCTAACGATAACCAACCACCCGAAAATATCACCGCTATTACCCCTCCAACAAGTGCAAAAGGCAAATTGAGAAATGTAATTGCCATGTTGTGCAGCTGATTAAAAGCGATATACAGGAATATAAAGACACCAACCCCAGCTAAAAGAGAGTGAACAATTAAATCCGTCTTGGCTTGCCGTTCCGACTCAGCCGTTCCAGAAAAAACAACATAGTTTCCCTCGGACAGAATCACATCAGAGAGGATTCTCTCTCTCGCCTCTCTCTCGAATCGAGCCAAATTTCGACCTGAAAATTTTGCCGTTACAGTCTGCACTCTCCGTCCGTCCGAGTGGAGTATCTTATATCGCCCGCCCACCAAATCAATATCAGCCACATCTGACAACCGAATAATCGAGTCTCCAACCTCGGCTATATAAAGGTTTGATAATCCACGTACGCTATTTCGCAATTCATCACTCAGAATTACGACAATATCAATCACTCGATTACCGCTTCTAACCTGTCCAACAATTTCTCCATCGTATGCAGCACTCACGATATTTAATACTTCACCAGGAGTAAGGCCCAACGCGGATAATCGAGAGTGTCGTAGTCTAATATCCAACTGCGGAGTTCCTGCCGGTGCTTGAATTTGAACATCCTCTGCGCCCATTACTAAATTTAAGGCAGCAGACACTTGGCGCGCATCCTGATCTAAACTATCCAAATCAGATCCATAAATCGTGGCTACAAATGGAGCAGCAAAACCAGTAACTGTCTCCTCAATACGTTCTGTCAAAAATGTATTAACACCGAAACTCAAGCCAGGAAATGTTCCAATTTTCTCTCCACCTAGCACTGCTCGTATTTCTTTAAGTACTCGACCTTGCTCATCGCCGCCTAACGCACCTATTTCTATCTCGAATTCACTATAGTGCGTTCCGAACGTATCAGCTCCATTTTTCGACCGTCCCACCCACTGAGCTACAGATTCAACCCCATCGATTTCTCCAAGCTCTTTAGATACTCGATTACCTATTCGCAGTGATTCTCGCTCCGACGTTCCCGGAACAGCTGTCATGTGCGCAATATAGTGTCCCTCTTTCAAGGCCGGAATAAATTCACCAGAAAATAATGGAAAAACACAGACTCCTGACATAACAAAGATAATTATGAGGGTTAAATTCCGTGCGAATTTTGCTTCAAACCAAATTAAAAGTTTTTCGTATCTGGGTCTCAAAAAAGATACGGCCGGAGGATCTACCGCCGACAATTTTCGGCCACCTAAAAGCAAAAAACTCAATGCTGGAGTCAAAGTCACTGCGGTCACTAGAGACGCTAAAATAGCAAAGATGTACGCCAGACCGAGCGGCGCGAATAGCTTGCCACCAATTCCAGATAGAGTGAGAAGTGGCACAAACGCCAGCACAACAATAAAGGTCGCATAAACTACAGAGCTCCTGACCTCCACCGAAGCGTCGAGCACCACATCGGCCACTGCACTCTTACTGCCACTGACTTGATTTATTCTGAGACGTCGAAATATATTCTCTGTATCAATGATTGCATCGTCAACCACTTCTCCCAGCGCTATGGCCAGGCCGCCAATAACCATTACATTAAGAGCCACATCAAGCGCATCTAAAAGAATGACTGCAGACAATAAGGAAACTGGCATTGCAACAGCGCAAATAATTGCAGTTCGCGTGTTATATAAGAAAAGAAATAAGATACCCACAACGAGGGCCGAACCAATCAGTACGTCTCTTTGAACGTTTTTCACCGCCGTTTCAATAAAATTAGCTGGCCTAAAAAGGTTGTCATGAAGAGTAATACTGTCGCGCTCTAGTAGAGGAATTAGCTCATCTATAGCGTTCTCTAAATCCTGCGTCACCGCGTAAGTATTAGCCCCCAACTGGCCTTGAATCATTAAGAACACACCAGCTTTCGCGTTTATAGCGGCGGCGCCAATCGATGGAGCTGGAGCGGCAATAATCTTAGCCAGTTCACTCAACGGAATTTTCACACCGACTCGGGACTCCACAACTAAATCCTCTAAATCACTGAGCGCCCTAGGCTGCCCGTAAATTTGAATATTTAAATGCTGGTTAGTAGTTTTAATGAATCCACTTCCAACCATTCCCGTCACGGCATGTGCCGTATCAATGAGGCTTTGAAAAGAAACATCGGCCTGCTCAAGCTTCTTTAAATCTACTTGCACCTGCCACTGCTCCACGTCACCCCCAAAAACATTGACCTCGGCAACTCCGGGCACGGCTAAAAGATGCGGTCGTATTGTCCAATCGACGAGAGTCCTCAACTCTCCTAAAGAACGCTCGTCCGACGTAACGCCAATACCCAAGACTGTACTAGCCGACGACGTCAAAGGCGTCATAGTTGGAGCATCCACTCCGTGAGGCATTTGAGAGGCCAACGCGGCTATTCGCTCCCCTACAACCTGCCTATTAAGGTAGACGTCACTGCCATCCTTAAATATTACGGTAACAACTGACAAACCCGGTATAGACTGGGAACGTATATTCTCTAACTCAGGAATCCCCATTAATGCACTCTCAATCGGTTGAGTAACCAATTGTTCGACCAATGAAGAAGAGTATCCGGAGGCCTCTATTTGCAGAACAACCTGACTTGGGGAGAACTCTGGAAAAACATCTAGGTTTGCATTAGTAATCGTATACAAACCATAACTAACTAAAGTTACTGCAAGCGTAACAACGACGCCTGCATATCTAATAGAGCCGCGAACGATCGCAGCGATCATGACGGTGAGTAGTCCTCAAACCTCTTCGACAAGGTGTCTAACTGGCGTAGGCCCACAGTTGAGAGATAAATCTCAGTCCTCATTCTCGTTACGTATTTGATACTTCAATTCCTCTGATAACAAAAGTTGTGCTCCAGTAACTACTATCTGATCACCGGGCACCAGTGTATTCACTTCGAACCAGCCTGTTCCAAGGTCCACGTCTGCCTTAATTTCAACTCTCGCAAACACACCATCATTAATGTTCTTAAAGACCCAAGGTCTTCCAGAGTGCCATAGTACTGACTCATTAGGGACAAAAACACCGTCCGTTCCTTTAGAACTTTTAGATAGAGATGCGACGACTTGAGTACCGGTTGGCATACCGGCCTCCACTATAAAGAATTTATCGGCACCGCCAGTTCCTAGTTTCACACTTGGAGCATCTGAAATAAAACGCGCACTAAGCTTACGTCCTGGCGCAGCTACCGGAGCAACATCAACGGCTTCGATATCCATATCCGACAACTTAATGTCCGAAACATATAAGCGGACTAAGCTTGCTTTCTGATCAAGCAAAGCTCCTAGTTCCCGGGACTTCTCACTAAAAACCCATTCGCTAATTTTTTTCCCCCATTTTGCATCAGCAGAATTATTTAACGACCTAAGAGCTCGGTCTAAATTCAGTCGATCCGCCTTAATCGCACTAAGAAGAAATTCAGCCTTTTTCAATTCACGGAGCGAAATGATTTGCCGCTCCTCATACAAAATCCTGGCACGCTCATAAGACTCGGCCAAATGATTCTCTTCGAGAGCATTGACCCTGCTCTCATTCATAAGTTGAACTAATTTATCTTGGATTTCAAGTAGCTCGGAAAGGCTGACAACAACACCATATAAGAGATAATCGATTTGGTGATTAGCCTCCTTCACAGCAACCAATTCAATTCCCGCTGCGACCTGGTCTCTTGACTCTAACGTTACATAAGCAACGCCGTGCTCGTAATCTGCAGAATCTCGAGTCTCTATCTCCTCATCGTAATCTGAATCACTGAACATAAAATCATCCCGATTCAAAGATACAAGGGTAAATACCAATAAGCCCACAAAAAAGGTAAGGCTGCTGATAATTAATTTATAATGACGAGCGTTCAATCTTAGGCCTTCTATCGTTATTTTTTAGCGGTACGTTGTATTCAAATATTAAGGGAGTTTGACACGAATCCTCTAACTTTGAGACTGCGACGTAAAAGGCTAACCGACTAGCAATAAACCGATCAGCCACCTCTATGTAATTCATCCGCGCATCGTAGAGGTCAATCCGACTAATATCCCCAGCTCCAAAAGCCTGTTCTTTGTCAAGAAAACTCCTCTTAGCTCGATTAAGGTTTGAGCGAGTCTCATTAAGAATTTTCTGAGTCGAAACAGCGACCGAATGAAATCTATCGACGTCAGAACGGATAATGAGCTGTTGTTCTTTGACCTGTAAATGTCTCAAAGACCTAAGAGCCTCTGCTTTAGATACAAAGGTATCAGCATGATTTGGCAAAACCAAACCTAAAGCAAAATTCCATATCTTATCTCCTTGGTCCCAAAAATAACCAGGCGATATTGACAACTCTGGGTACCGGTTTATCAACGCAATTTTTAATTCACTGTCGGATATACCAAAATTAACCAAGGACTTCTGTAAGTCAATACGGTTCAATAAAGCAGTTTTTTGATAGAAGCCGGCATCTTCAATCACGAAATATTGATCAAAACTAAAAGTTTGGAGCTCGATATTTTCGAGCTCTATAAGAGGCTTGCCAATTAATTTTGCTATTGAGGAGATGATTTCTAGCCTCTTCACCTCTAGATTAATCTCAACTTGACGGAGTCTCCCTAATTCTAAATACCTTTTACTCAACTCTTCTCGATCTGAAAAACCATACTCAACCCTTTTCTCTAGCAAATCAACTAGCTCTCGTCCCAAAGCAATTTGCTGGCGAAGGAGGCCTCTGCGAGCTTTATTTGATGACCACTCAAACAGATTATTTCTCAAAGACGCATGAAGCAACCAGACTTGTTGCGATAAATCTAAAGAAGCGTCATCTACATAAAATAAAGACTTTTGGACTAACGCGGCTTGCTTCTGTTTGGAAAAA
>CAJQMS010000030.1 GCA_905479505.1 uncultured Burkholderiales Genera incertae sedis bacterium
CCATGTTGAGTTCACGCTATCGGTGCTAAATATGCTGCCAGAGCAAGTCATCCGGCAAAATTGGCCTTATGGAAATCCGACATGAACGCACCCTCAAAAGACTTGTCACTCAAGCAAAAAGACTGGACCTGGAATATTCCAGAATATTTTAATATCGGCAGCGCATGCTCAGACCGCCAGGTTAATGCGAGTAATGGCGACCAAATTGCAATGATTGTCGAGGATGATGATCTCGGAACAACGAGCATCAGTTACCAAGAGCTTGCTAATAAAACAAGCTGCTTTGCTGAGCTCATTAAGAATTTAGGTTTGGATCAACAAGCCCGCGTGCTCGTGAGATTACCCAATTGTCTTTATTATCCCGTGGCGTTTTTGGGAGCTATGAAGGCGGGTAATATTGCAGTGCCGACCTCCACATTACTCACGGCTAAAGAAGTAGTCTATCTCGCCCAGGACTCTCAAGCATCGGTGCTAGTTACCGATATAGACACATGGGAAAGTCTTGAGCCAATGGCTCGAGAATTAACCTCCTTAAAAGCGGTATACATTCATAACGTAACCCACGATATTTCTAATGACTTCATCGCTGTCAAAAGTCTTGATGTCGAAATGGATAAGATTGAGACGATCACCCCAAATCTTATTACTAAGTCCACTGACCCTGCCTATTTAGTTTATACCTCAGGCACTACGGGTTATCCGAAAGGCGTACTGCACTCACATAGAGCGTTGCTTGGTAGGCAACCAGCGGCAAAATACTGGTTCAATTTCAACGCCGAAAACGATCGAATCCTTCACACAGGTAAATTTAATTGGACCTACGTACTGGGGTCAGGATTAATGGATCCTCTGTTCTTGGGAAAGACGGTTATCGTCCACGAAGGGAAAAATAACGCCAAGCAATGGATCGATTTAATTCACAAACACAGCGCCACCATTTTTATCGGCGTTCCCACTATTTATAGACAGATTTTGCAAAAGACCGATTCCTCAAAGCAGGATGTGCCGTCTTTACGGCATTGCATGAGTGCGGGAGAACACCTCTCAGACGAAGTTTTTGTTGAGTGGACTGAGAGATTCTCGTTGGACATATACGAAGCGGTTGGCATGTCGGAATTTTCTTACTATATTTCACAATCTATACATAATCCAATCAGACCAGGTTCAGCTGGATTTCCACAGCCCGGGCACGACATAAAACTTATGCATCCCGAGACGCTGCAGACCGTAAAGGCTGGCGAGGAGGGCATGATATGTGTCCCACATGACGATCCTGGTTTATTTTTAGAATATTGGAACCAGCCCGAGGAAACTGCAAAATATAAACATGATGGATGGTTTTTCACTGGCGACTACGCCAGATACGACAACGACGGTTACCTTTGGTTTTTGGGGCGAAAAGACGACATAATTAAGAGTTTCGGTTACCGTGTGTCACCATATGAAATTGAACGTATCTTTAAGTCCCACCCGCGGGTTAGCGACTGCGCAGCCATAGGCGAGATCGCCGGAGACAAAGTACTTGTTGTCGTTTATGTGGTCTCTTCTGACCCCGATATCGATCCAAATGAGTTATATGCTTACGGAAAGTCGAATTTAGCGTCATATAAGGCACCCAAACTGGTTTATATAACAAAAGATTTTCCAAGAACAAAAAATGGAAAGATTCTGAGAAGAGCAATCACTAAATCCGACGCATCTTCAGTATCAAGGGTGCGGGCTTAAGCTGACCGCCTCATGAGAACATTCTTTATTATTCTGCGATGCAGAAGACGACTTCGTGCGGTATTAACCAACAGCTGTGGTTCCGCTTAAGTCCCTCGAAACACTCGTTAAGAGTTGTATAACCGCCGTTATTCCAACAAAACTCCCATTCCTCATCGTTTTGAGCAACAATTCGCCCAAAAACGCCGCCACGTATTACCTCCAAGTCATCTGGATGACATTCTGATAGTCCAGACCGACATGCTGTTTTAAGCAATCCATCAGAAAATTCGCCCGTAGCTTCATCAAAAGTGCAGCGACCGTTCATGCCAATACCACCGTTAACCGTTAGTTTACAAAACGAATCGGCCGCAGAAACGATCGAGGGACTAGCTAAAGCAACAAGGATTAAAAGGGTTTTTACTATGGTTTGCATTTGCTATTCCTAATAAAAAGAATGAATTATTACTTTTAATAGACTGATTAAATTCATTTTAAATTGGTTATGTTTAATTTTATTGATCTTTACATTTTATCGTTAACTACCGTAGAGCTTTAGTTTAACGTAAATCAAGGCTTATCTCGCTATATTCACATATAATCCACATTGCGTATAATGTATATTATGTCAAGTTAATAGTTTATCCACTATTGCCCTAATGCGTGCGCCTCACACGTCCGCCTCGCCCTGCTAATTAAACAAGGGTCAGATATCTACAGTGAATCATAAGTAATTGGGTGGGTCATGCATTGGCCTTAAATTGCCCGACTGGGTTATTTGGACTCATTACATTGTTTTCGCGCGGTCACAGGAAGCGGGAACTGAGGTTAAGCTGATCTTTGAGCCAACCTAAACATCACTAATCAGTAATCGTGGGGGCGCCCATCTCTTGCGCTAAAGATGAACTTTCGCCATTTCGACCATTTACAAAGTCTGTGGTGAGCACAACAGCAGTATCCGTCTGCGTATCCTGAAAGATATCCACGCTTAGTTGAAATTCCATTTGAGATACATCTTCCGACGTCGAGCTGGAAATTGTGAAGATGTCATCACCATCTAAGGCGATAGACGGGACAGCGTTCGTAAATGCCGATGGATCAGTCGACCACCTCATATTTCCCACGCTAAAAATGTCCACGAATTGAGCGACTGGCTCATTTTTCACCTG
>CAJQMS010000031.1 GCA_905479505.1 uncultured Burkholderiales Genera incertae sedis bacterium
TAAAATTGGAAAAGTTTCAGAGGGTACTGGGGTCGTGGTAACGGGTGATGGAAAAATGAAAAAAGGTTTTCAACGAGGGTTTGATCATTTTTATAAAAATTAATATGTTCTCCGTTGACTATCGTATTTTCAAAAACCCATACGTGTTTATAGCTTGCGGATTTGGTCTGGGTGCTATACGCCCCGCCCCTGGAACTTGGGGGACTCTCCTAGCATTTCCGATTCATTATGGTTTGGTTCTCGTTCTTTCGACACAACAATTAATAGGTGTTTGGGTAGTCATTTTTTTAATGGGAATTAAATTATGTGAGTTAGCTGGTAAATCGTTGGGTCAATCTGATCATTCGGCAGTTGTTATCGATGAAATCGTTGCTTTTGGATTGATATTAGCCATTATTCCAAGTGGTCTGTATTGGCACGCTCTGGCATTTATAGTTTTTCGTTTGTTCGATATATTTAAGCCGCTTGGTATTGATTACCTGGATAAGAACCTCAAAGGAGGGTTCGGAGTTATGCTCGATGATATAGCCGCTGGTGTGTATACCCTTGGTGTAATGCAAATCCTCGTAGTGTTTGCTGCTATGTTAGGAATGGAATAATTAATACATGGATATTGAAAAAGAAAAAGATATCCTCTCTTCTAGTCAGCGTTTGGGTAGCCTACTGAAAGATAGAGGGCTCGTTGTTGGGACAGCTGAGTCATGTACTGGAGGATGGCTGGGGCAAGCGATCACTATGGTGCCTGGCAGTTCAGCTTGGTATCACTCCGGGATTATTACCTATTCTAATTTGTCAAAAATCAAACAATTAGGTGTCGACCCTGATTTGATTGATCAATATGGAGCAGTCTCAGAGATGGTCGTAAAAAGTATGGCGACCGGTGTGATGGCCAACGTGAGATCTGATTGTGCTATTGCTACAACTGGTATTGCTGGTCCGGGCGGCGGGACAAATAATAAACCTGTGGGTACAGTTTGGATCGGTGCTTGCGACAAAATCTATGGGATAAAGACAAAACGGTTTCTTTTCTTGGGCGACCGGAATGCTGTCCGAAGGCAAACAGTTGTCAAGGGGCTTCAACTTTTAGAGTGTTTGCTGCTCAGTAAGTAGGCGCATGATATTGTTTAAATCTGTCGTTTGCTGGGTTTTTATACAGTTAATCCAGAGTTTTCGAGGGTGTGAGATAATCAGATAAGACACCATTAACTTTACACATCTGGAGTTCAAATAAAAATGAATGAAAATAGGCAAAAAGCGCTAGAGGCAGCTCTTTCACAAATTGAGAAACAATTTGGTAAGGGTTCGATCATGTTACTAGGTGAACAGGAGATCAATCCAGATTTAAAAGTAGTTTCTACTGGTTCTCTTGGTCTCGACATCGCATTAGGAATTGGTGGTTTACCTAGGGGAAGAGTGGTAGAAATTTATGGTCCAGAATCCTCGGGCAAAACAACGTTAACACTCCAGGTGATTGCAGAGATGCAAAAAATTGGTGGGTCAGCGGCATTTATTGATGCTGAACACGCGCTAGATCCGGAGTATGCGACTAAATTAGGTGTGAATATCGATGACTTGTTGATCTCCCAACCCGATAATGGCGAGCAGGCATTGGAAATTGCCGATATGTTAGTGCGCTCCGGTTCTGTTGACGTGGTGGTGATTGACTCAGTAGCGGCGCTAACCCCGAGAGCAGAGATCGAGGGCGAAATGGGTGAGCCTCAAATGGGGCTTCAAGCTCGTTTGATGTCACAAGCTTTACGAAAGTTAACTGCTAATATCAAGCGGTCCCATACCCTAGTTATTTTCATTAACCAAATTCGTATGAAAATTGGTGTAATGTTCGGGAGTCCTGAAACGACGACTGGTGGTAATGCTCTAAAATTTTATTCCTCAGTAAGAATTGACATAAGAAGAATCGGAGCGATAAAAAAATCCGATGAAGTTATCGGAAATGAAACCAGAGCCAAGGTTGTAAAGAACAAAGTCGCTCCTCCTTTTAGGCAGGCTGAGTTCGATATTCTTTATGGGCAAGGGATCTCAAGAGAGGGCGAAATTATTGACTTAGGTGTTCGTCATAACATTGTTGATAAGGCGGGCGCTTGGTACAGCTATAACGGTGACCGTATTGGGCAAGGTAAAGATAATGTTCGTGAATACCTAAAGCAGAACCCTGAAATGGCTATTGATATCGAAAATAGAGTTCGTGAGATTGTCGGTGTGCGACTCGCAACTGCGCCAGCAAGCGAGAAAGCCAAAGGTTCTGAAAAGAAATAGCTCTCGGGAGAATTCAGTTGGCAGAATCGCTGGCATTAAAAGCTATGCGTCTATTAGGTCGTAGAGAATATACGCGTTATGAACTAGGCAAAAAGCTCTCGCCCCAAGCTGATAGTCCTCGCGACGTTCAGCAACTGCTAGATGATTTTGAAGAGAAGCAGTGGATCGATGATCGACGGTACACGGAGGCATTCATCCGTACCAAAAGGCATCGATATGGAATGCGAAAGATTTTCAAGGATCTTGAGGTAAAAGGAGTGGCAAAGTCCACCATTTTGGAGTATCGCGAGGAGGTCCTCAGAGGAGACTTTGATGCCGTTAAATTAGTGTGGGCAAAAAAGTATAGTGCACGACCGACCACGCCAATGGAATGGGCTAAACAAGCACGCTTTCTTGCCGGTCGGGGTTTTGATAGCAACGTTATACGTAAAGTGTTAACGGACCCAGAGTTCTGTGTTGACACCATTGATTGTTATGAATGAACCACTATTAATCTAATGAGACAAGCAAATGAAAAGTGACGAAATAAGAGAGAGATTTCTAAAGTATTTTGAGCGAAGCGGCCACGCTATCGTGAAAAGTAGCCCTCTCGTACCTGGGAACGATCCAACTTTACTGTTTACAAATGCCGGTATGGTTCAATTTAAGGACGTTTTCCTAGGGCATGAGAACCGTTCGTACACTCGTGCAACGACTTCTCAACGGTGCGTGCGAGCTGGCGGGAAACATAATGATTTAGAGAATGTAGGTTATACCGCACGTCACCACACCTTTTTTGAGATGCTTGGAAACTTTAGTTTCGGACAATATTTTAAAGCAGATGCGATCCGTATGGCGTGGGGTCTATTAACAGATGAGTTTGGTCTTGATCCAAGTCGGATGTGGATCACAGTGTATGAAACCGACGATGAGGCTTACGATATTTGGGCTAACGAAATCAACATTCCGATCGACCGAATCGTAAAAATTGGAGATAAACCGGGTGGGCAAAAATATCAAAGTGATAATTTTTGGCAGATGGGTGAGACAGGGCCTTGTGGACCGTGTTCGGAAATTTTCTGGGATCACGGGCCAAATGTTGAGGGCGGACCGCCGGGCTCTCCGGATGAAGACGGAGATCGTTACATTGAAATTTGGAACCTAGTGTTCATGCAGTTTAACAGGGATGAGTCTGGTGTTATGAATCCGTTGCCGAGGCCATCTGTTGATACCGGAATGGGACTTGAACGTATGGCTGCAGTGCTCCAAAACGTTCACTCAAATTATGAAATTGATCTTTTTAAATCTCTAATTGACGGGGTCATTCGCGAGGTTGGGTGTAAGGATCTCGGAAACGCGTCCTTACGAGTGATCGCGGATCATATCCGTTCATGTGGCTTCTTGATAGTAGACGGAGTAATTCCGAGTAATGAGGGTCGAGGGTATGTTTTAAGGCGGATTATACGACGAGCTATCCGGCATGGGTATAAGCTGGGGCAATCAAAACCGTTTTTTTATAAATTAGTTCATGATCTTATTCGGGTGATGGGCAAAGCTTATCCGGAGCTGGAAGAAGCTCAAGGCCGCGTATCTGAGGTCCTCTTGGATGAAGAGCGACGATTTGCGGAGACTCTGGAAAAGGGGATGATAGTCTTGGAGGCAGCTTTACTTCGAGAGGATAAAGTTCTGGATGGTGAAACTGTTTTTCGGTTGTATGATACTTTCGGGTTCCCTGTGGACTTAACTGCTGACATCGCGCGTGAACGGAATATTCAAATAGATCTCTCAGGTTTCGAAGCGGCAATGGCCGAGCAACGATTAAGGGCACGTGCGGCCTCAAAATTTCAATCGTCCCAGGAACTCGAATATAAGGGGCTGAATACTCAGTTTCATGGTTATGAATCCTTATTAACGACATCAAAAGTAGTTGCCTTGTATAAAAACGGTGATCTTGTTGATCAGTTATCTAAGGGAGACAAAGGTATCGTTGTTCTCGATAAAACGACCTTTTATGCAGAATCGGGAGGTCAGGTCGGTGATCAAGGGTATATCGCGACTGAGGCATCTCCTTTTTCTAGATTTGACGTAAAAGATACGCAAAAAATCAGAGCAGAAGTTTTCGGTCATCACGGGGAGATGGTAAACGGTGACTTAAAGTTAGGAGACTCAGTGGCGACGGAGGTCAACGCTGGCGTTAGAGCGTCTACAATGTTTAATCATTCCGCAACTCATCTTTTGCATTCGGCATTACGTAAGATTCT
>CAJQMS010000032.1 GCA_905479505.1 uncultured Burkholderiales Genera incertae sedis bacterium
GAGGCGATCTCTGCGCTTGATAATGCAGGTGGAGATAATGTGCCGGTCATGGTCATGATTGAGAGCCCATTAGCAGTGTTGCACGCTGAGGAAATTGCAAGCGCGTCTGATCGCATTGCGTGCATGGTGTTGGCGACGTCCGATCTTATTTCTCAAATGGCGGCAAGAGTCACTCATGAGCGAACAGCGCTATTAACTTCATTATCGCTCGTTATATTGGCTGCTAGAGCGCATGGCCGAGGCGTCATTGATGGTATCCACAGCAAGTTAAATGACACAAATGCATTTGAGTATGCGTGCCGCCTTGGCAGAGATATGGGGTTTGATGGCAAATCTCTCGTTCATCCTGATCAACTCCCTTATGCGAACGATGCCTACACACCGAAACATTCAGAAATCGCACATGCTGAAAAGGTTATCAAGGGCCTCAGAGAGGCTAACGAGGCTGGGCGAGGAACGGTTGTCGTTAACGAACGGTTAATAGAAAGGCATAACGTTAAAGCGGCGGAAAAACTATTAATGATGCGCGATTCAATTACAGAGCTTGAAAATGAGTAAAAGTAATTTTCTAGAGGACTTCTCTTTAGGACAGAGAATTATCCATGCCATACCGCGAACAATCAGCGAAGGAGATGCTGCAGTATATCTCTCGTTGACTGGAGATCGACGCCCACTATTTTGTTCGCAAACATTTGCTTTGCAACTCGGACATAAAAAAACCCCAGTTAACGACTTACTGCTTTTCCATGTCGCGTTTGGAAAAACGGTGCAGGACATTTCTCTTAATGCCATCGCCAACTTGGGCTATGCCGATGTTAGATTTAACAAACCGGTTTATGCCGGAGATACGATTCGGTGTGAATCCACTGTTATTGGAGTTAAGGAGAATTCCAATCAAAAGAATGGAATCGTTTATGTCCAATCGACCGCTTATAACCAAGATAACGAAGACGTTTTATCATGGCAGCGATGGGTGATGCTTCCTAAAAATAACCCGAACGCTCAGATATTGGAGAGTTTTGTTCCCGAGATTCGAGATTGCGTGGATACCACGAATATTTGTATTGACGAGAAAATTAACGCCAAAGATTTTGATATCGAATCAACGGGATCAAATCAAATGTGGGATGACTACGAGATCGGTCAAACAATCCACCATGCGCAAGGCATAACCATTGACGAGGCTACGCACACCATGGCAGCGCATCTTTATCAAAATAACGCAAGAGTTCATTTTGATGCGAATGTAATGGAGCAAACGGCGTTTAAAAAAAGACTGGTTTACGGTGGCCATATCATTTCTTTATGTAGTGCAATCAATTTCCAGGGGCTAGAGAATGCCATGAACATTGTGGCCATTAATAGCGGGAGTCATAGTAACCCGAGTTTTTCTGGCGATACAATCTACGCAAAAACGATAGTGTTGGACAAAAGTAGCATTGAGAGCAGATCAGATATAGGTTTGTTGAGACTTCGTCTTGTCGGAATCAAAAATCAAGAACCTATCTCACTTACATCCATAATGAAAGACAATTCGGAGACACGTTATCAAGACAACGTTGTCCTTGACATCGATTACACCGTAACAATACCAAAAGGACATTAAGATGAGCTTAGTTCACCCAAACGACGCGCTATTTCAAGGGGAGAAACCATTCCCAGCTATTCCGGTATGTGAGCATTTTGCAGGAAGTGAGAAGCTAATAACTAAGGCTTTGAACCTACAAGACGATTTAGGACCGGTTTTTGATATCACGTGTGACTGTGAGGACGGAGCGGCTGCCGGTCAGGAAAAAGATCATGCTGAGATGATTGTGCGTGTTCTTAATTCTGATCAAAACAAGCATAAAATGGCAGGCGTTCGCATTCACGACTACACACACTCTGCTTGGAAACAAGATATCGAGATTATTGTTAAGGGTATAGGTGAACTGGTTTCCTACATCACGATTCCCAAGTCAACCACCGTTGAACAAGTTAAAGAGATGGTGGACTATGTCAAAAATCAAGCTAAAGCAAGCGGGATTACTCGCTCAATTCCCATTCATATTTTAATTGAGACTCACGGCGCACTCAGTGATATCCAGCGTATTGCCACCGTCGACTGGGTTCAAGTGCTTGATTTTGGTCTGATGGATTTTGTAAGTGGGCACCATGGGGCCATACCAGCTAGCGCCATGAGAAGTCCCGGTCAATTCGACCATAGGTTGCTATCAAGGGCTAAATCCGAATTGGTCGCAGCAGCATTAGGCAATGGCATTATTCCGGCACACAACGTTACGCTAGATCTTAAGAATTATGACGTCACCCATAATGATGCGAAAAGAGCGAGAACCGAATTCGGGTTTTTGCGAATGTGGAGTATTTATCCTACTCAGATTAAGGCCATAGTAGACGCTATGAAACCAGACTTTAGTGAAGTGGCCGATGGTGCTCAAATACTTCTTCAAGCTCAGCAAGCCGATTGGGGTCCCATCCAATATAACGGCGAGTTACATGATCGGGCGACGTACCGATACTTTTGGGAGATCCTTCAATCAGCTAAGCTAACGGGCATGGCTTTACCAGATGAGGTTACGAGTACGTTTTTTTAAATGAGAATGTAAATTTAAAGGCGCAAGGGGCATTATTTGGCATTTTGCGTAAGGCTTGTTATCTAGGCAGCGTTTAAATCAATATTTTTTGATGTATTAGCTGCCTCGTTCTAAGACCACCGCTGCGTCAGTGACGATCGGTTGACCTACCTCCACGCTATTCGTGACTGAGGAAGATGAAGAGCTATTAGCGAGCGTCCCTTGTACGGTGACGGTCCCAACTTGCGTCGCTAAAAATCCGGCACTGGTCGGGGTATTGGTGTGCGACGAGGTAATAATAGTCACGTCGTTGGATATATCACTCCCGACACTATTCGTAATGCTTACGATGTCGTCAGAGTCAGGAGTCACCACATTTGATGCGCCAAGGTTTTTCGTTGAAAACGCGAATGTACTGGGAGTTTGGATATTTATGAATTCTTGCGCGGATCTGTCACTAAAGACGACATCAAAATTTCCGTTTGTGTCAACACCACTCACCGGAACGTCTGTGAATGTCCCTCTAGTATGAAGAGTGGCCCTTTGTGTATTCGCCGAGTAAGAAAAGAAAAATCGATCCACATCGACGCAGCGAGTCACCTCCAAGCAAACTGCCGCAAGGGATGATAAGTCTGGATCCCATGTTAAGACCCCATCTTGGATCGTTGTAAACAATTCTTCCCATTGATCCACTACAGTATTAACCTCGGCGGTAAAGTCTCGAACTTGGTTCGTATAAATCGCGGGAGAGGTATTCAATAGATTTTGAACCGTTACGGTCTGTTGACCAGATACGGTATCAACACCATCAGTTATTTGGATCTGTACGAGATACGCATTATTCGCATCTCGGTCAAGAGGTGTCTCAAAGTCGGGCGGATTGATGAACGTCAGCTCTCCAGTCTGATTATCAATTCGGAACAGGTCCTGATCGTCTTGACTTGCTTTAGATGTGTCAAGCGCAAATGACACCGCGTTAATATTCACCTCACTCGCAACAGTGACCGATGATGCATTTTCATTAATGTTTAAACCATCGGGGGAAACCGACCCATTTGCAAAGTTTACGGATCTATTTCTTACGCGCGTGGGTAAACCCAGAATGAATTCAACAGGACTTACAATTTCGGTGAAATTGCCACTGCTGTCAGTTCCAAATATGCTGGAAAAGCCTACTTGTGAAATCTGGGATGAAGCAGAGAGGTCTTGCGTAAAAAAGCCTAATTGAAATCCAATCCTACTCGACAAATCGTCACCACCTAAATTTCTTATCACACTGACATCGTCAGAGTCTTGTGAGACTCCGCTGATATTTGAATTTGTGGCCAGCAAAAATTGACCTGGCGTGTCCGGCGTACCAGAGGCAAAGTCATTGATTAACCTTTTGTCAAAGACAATATCGAAGGTTCCGTCTGTCACTGTCCCCAAGCTTGGTACATTTGTGAATGTACCGGTTGCTTTGACCGTGACCGTATCAAACATCGCGTTATACTGGGCATCAAAACTCGAGATTGAAATGCACTGTGTCACGTTTGCACATGAGGCGCCCAGAGATGTCGTGTTTAGGTCCCATGTAAAGACTCCGTCTCCAGGTAGTAACCCTAACGCACCATCCCACGTGTCTGCTATTAAATTTTTCGAGGCTGTGAACTCACCAAAATTTCCAACAAACGCATCATTCCTTATTAAGGTGTCTAGGACATTAATGCGAAATTCTACGACGTCAGTAAATTCAGCATCGGCAAATTGAATATTCAATACATAAGTGTTATCGGTGTTGCTATCCGTGGGCGTTTCAAAATCAAGTGGTAATATTGGCGTAATAAAGAAGCAATTGTCTCGAGGTTGATTGAGACAGCTAGCCGTATCGTTACGCGTTAACTGAAAAAGATCTCGGTCATCAGTTCCCGCAGTTGCCGAGTCAAATGATACGGAAACAG
>CAJQMS010000033.1 GCA_905479505.1 uncultured Burkholderiales Genera incertae sedis bacterium
GTTCTCTCCCAGTTTCTATGGATCTGGCTTGAGCGATTTGTAGGTGTTGATGAGGTCCTATTGATTCGCCCCACCAAGCGTCATTTGTAAAATTTGATAAAACAGTGGCCTCGGGTAATTGACGTATAGCCTCTTCGCCGAAGACGTCCTCGTAACAAATACCGACGCCAAGTATTTGTTTCCCGAGAACGAATGGCGCCTGGTGGCTTGGGCCAGAGGTGAAGTTTGACATTGGAATATTTAAATACTTGAGCAGATACGATGTGATGGCTTGCATCGGAAAGTAATCACCAAACGGTACCAGGTGATGCTTTCTGTACCTTTGAGTTTCGTCTCCCCCAATGTGTATTACGCTGTTGAAGAATTGTCCATCTTTCGTTTTCTCGGGTATGCCTAACAAGATGTGAGATTTGTTTTCTTTGGCATGATCTCTTAATGAGTCCCAATACCACTCGGGAACGTTCCCTTCAATAAGCGGAATCGCAGTCTCCGGAAGTAGGATCATGTCACTTTTTTCTTTTTGAACCATATCTAAATACGTCGTCATGGTCCTTTTGAGTGATTCTGGGCTCCACTTTAAATCTTGCGTTATATTGCCTTGAAGCAGTGAAACCGACGTGGTTGTTTTATTAGTTTTCTGTGTCCAGTTGACCAGCCCTAGAGTAATTGAGCAAATTAATGTCGAGCTCAGTATGACGAGGCTTATTTTGCTTGATGATATTACGGAAGATTCTGTGTGTTTGAAAAATAAATTTTTTAGAAAATAACACACTCCACCTGAGCATATACCGCAGGCAAGAGTAACTCCGTAAATGCCGAATATGGACGCGTAGTTTGCCAAAGGACTTGTTGGTATTTGCGAGTACCCAATAGCCAACCATGGGAACCCAGTTAAGAACCAACCTCGACACCAGTCCGATAAAGCCAGCCCAACAGGTAGTATGATGAGAAGACGTAGCTTAGGCGAGTGATTAACTCTAGCGAGCAACGCTTGTATTGAAGCGGGCACAATGGAAAAAATCGCTGCGAGAAAGATCGTAGCTAAGGCGGATAATATTGGATGCATCCCACCAAAGTTGTGAAGGCTGACATATATCCAGCTTGTCCCCGCCAATAAAAGACCTAGCGAGAATGCAAATGAAGTTTTGAATACTTTTATTGGACTTTGCGTGTGCAAAATAAAAAACAACAACGCACAGGTGGCAATTGGCAGAAAAAAAATGGAAAAAGGAGCAAATCCAAGGACCGTAAGCGTTCCAAGTAGGAAGGCGTAGCGAGCTGGTCTTTTATTTATCTCGCGCGCGACGTATGCGCTGCGATTAAATTTCCTTACCAATTTCAATTTTTTCAACTAGCAGCGTGTAGATTCTTCTGCTATCTGCTCGAGTTACGGTAATACCAAGCTCTCCGATTTTAAAGGTTTCGCCAATTTCAGGCAGTTTTCCCAGATGAGCAAGGACTAAACCACCGATTGTGTCGAAATCCGTATCTGGAAAATTTGTGCCGAAGTGTTCATTGATATCTGATATCTCAGTCACCGCTTTGATTCTATATTGACCAGATTTATCCTCTAATATATTAGCTTCAGACTCATCAAAATCATATTCATCCTCGATTTCTCCGACGATCTGCTCTAAGACGTCTTCAATCGTAATCAAGCCAGCCACACCGCTATATTCATCGACAACTATTGCCATGTGGTTTCTGTTGCTACGGAAGTCTTTGAGTAGCACATTTAAGCGCTTGGATTCAGGTATGAATACGGCTGGTCGCAGCATATCTCTGAGGTCAAATGATTCAGGATCTTTGTAATAACGAAGTAGGTCTTTCGCAAGCAATACGCCTAAAACTGCATCCTTGTTATTTTCGTATACGGGAAATCTGGAGTGATTTGTATCTACGGCCAGATTAATGATGTCAGCCATTGGAGACTTGATGTCTACCATGCAGCATTGGGATCTAGGAATCATGGTGTCGCGAGCGGCCATTTCTGAGACTTGCAGCACCCCTTCGAGCATTGAGAGGGCGTCGGAGTCGAGTAGATTTTTTTCAAAAGACGCATGCAGCAGTTCAATGAGTTGCTCTTTATCCTCTGGTTCGCGCATTAATAAATGCTCAATTTTTTCTAACCAACTTGATTTCTTAGTTAATTTATTCATCGGGTTAATTAGCTTATTTTTTCCTCATATGGGTTTGAAATTCCGATCTTTTGCAGGGTGTCAATTTCCATATTTTCCATGACCTCTCTCTCAGCTGTATTTTGGTGATCAAAGTTTTGCAGGTGAAGTGTTGCATGGATGCATAGATGCGCGAGATGGTCGCGGACGGTTTTATTTTGTGCTCTGGCTTCTCTCTCTATAACTGGAATGCAAAGCGCTATATCTCCCGATAGCGGTGATGTTTCTGGATATGGAAAGGTCAGCACATTCGTCGCATAATCTTTCGATCGAAATTGATTATTCAAGTTTCTTCCTTCATCCTCATCAATCAGACGTACCGTCACATCAGCATCTTCTAAGAGAGAAGACATAATCCACTGGTGGATATCTTGTTTAGACGGAAGTGCTGACCATACTTTTGCCCTCTGAAGAACTAGAGTTAGTGTTATTTTGTTCATAAGGTGCAACTAACCATCTATTTTTGCTGCTTCGTATGCATTGACTATTCTTTGCACTAAAGGGTGTCTCACGACATCCTCGGACTTAAATTGCGTGAATGCGACACCTTTCACATTTTTTAGGATAACTTCCGCTTCTTTAAGCCCGCTTTTTTGACCCTTAGCGAGATCGATCTGAGTATTGTCTCCGGTAACGACAGCTCGACTTCCAAAGCCCATGCGAGTTAAAAACATCTTCATTTGCTCCGGCGTCGTATTTTGAGCCTCATCAAGGATAATAAAGGCATCATTCAGTGTTCGACCACGCATATATGCGAGTGGAGCGATTTCAATGGTGCCGCGCTCAAATAGTTTGCCGACTTTCTCATATCCCATTAGGTCATATAGGGAGTCATAGAGCGGTCGTAGGTATGGGTCGACCTTCTGAGATAAATCGCCTGGCAAAAACCCAAGTCTCTCGCCAGCCTCAACAGCGGGCCTAACTAGCACGATTCGTTTGACGTTGCCCCGCTCGAATGAGTCAACTGCTGAGGCGACTGCAAGATAGGTTTTGCCAGTACCAGCAGGACCTATACCAAAAGTGATATCGTGAGCTTGTATTTGACTCAAGTACTCTGTCTGTCTGGGCGTTCTTCCCCTTAAATCACGACGTCTAGTTTGCAGAACTACCATTGATTCACGGGTTGAAGCACCAGAATTTCGCGTAATCTCGACGATTCCAAGTTGGATATCTTCGGTAGCAAGGTGGCGTCGTGAGGACTCATATAACAAGGCTAATGTGTCGGCGCCAATTTGGATATTGGGGTGATCTCCGCTGATCGTGAAATTCTCGCCTTTTCGAACGATTTTAATATCCAGTTCTTGCCCGATTTCTTTGAGGTTAACATCAAGTGCGCCGCACATGTTCGCAAGCCTGGTGTTGTCTACAGGTGCAAATGCTATTTCAGTGGTATTCAATATCGTAATGATCCTATTCGTAAGGTTTTTATTAGTATATCGGAAGATTGTTAATCTCTGGTTATGACTTCGCCCCGAAGAGAGTTGGGCAGAGCCTCGATCATTCGAATATTGACGGTATGCCCTATTAGACGCTCCTGCCCGTCGAAATTAACCACCTTATTGTTGCTTGTTCTGCCCGATAGCTTTGAAGAATCTTTTTTGGATAGGCCCTCAACGAATACTTCATATTCGTTACCGACCATAAGTTGGTTGTAACGGAGGGCATTTTTGCTTAACTTCGCTTGCAATCGAGCCAAACGGTCTTTCTTTACGTTTAAAGGAACATGATTGGGTAATGCGGCGGCTGGTGTGCCAGGTCTCGGGCTGTACATAAAGCTGAAGCTCCCATCGAAGTTAACCTCGTCTACTAAACTTATTGTTTCTTCGAAATCAGCTTCAGTCTCGCCAGGGAACCCCACAATGAAGTCAGAACTAATTGAGACGGAGCTCCTTGCTGCCTTAAGGTCTTTGATAATTTTTAGATATTGTATGCGCGTGTAGCCGCGCTTCATGGATTCGAGAATTTTATCTGAACCGGATTGCACGGGCAGATGAACGTGGTCAACTAATTTATCCATAGTGCGGTAGCTGGCTATTAGTCGGTCGGAGAATTCTTTTGGGTGTGAGGTTGTGTATTTAATTCTTTCTACGCCAGGCACCTCTGATATGTATTCCAATAGCGTTACAAAATCAATGGTCTCATCTTTTTGTTCGTAAAAATATGCGTTCACATTTTGTCCAAGTAGAGTAATTTCTTTTACCCCCTGGGTGGTTAATGTGGCGACTTCTACCAGGACGTCTTCAAGCGGTCTTGAGATTTCCTCGCCTCGGGTATAGGGTACTACGCAGAAGGAGCAATATTTACTGCAGCCTTCCATAATCGAGACCATAGCCGATTGCGATGTCGTTAGGGATATAGGTAAATTGTCAAATTTTTCGACCTCAGGAAATGAGATGTCTAGTTGGGGTTTTCCTTTTTTTTCGCGAGCAGCCAAAAGGGCTGGTAGACGATGAATTGTTTGGGGCCCGAAGATAAGATCGACGTAGGGTGCTCGGGAAATGATAACGTTGCCTTCTTGGGAGGCGACGCAACCACCCACCCCAATGCGTACATTTGGATTGACCTCCTTTAGACGTCGAACGCGACCCAAATCACTGAATACTTTTTCCTGCGCTTTTTCACGGACCGAGCATGTATTGAACAAAATCAGGTCCGCTTCTTTTGCGTCAGAAGTTTTTTCATATCCATCGTACTCACGCAGAACATCAACGATCTTATCCGAATCGTACTCGTTCATTTGACACCCGAAGGTGCGGATATATACTTTTTTCATATTAATTTTCTTTTATTGCCGACCGTATTAGATGCTTGATTGTGAACGAAAAGGGATGACATCAATTTTTTGAACGACCTCGGCCGCCCTTTATCCTTAATTAGCTAATGTTCTGTATGCTACATGCTTACCGACGAGCTAGAAAACCCTCCGCTATTTTTAATACAAGGTTCGTATAAAATTTTCGGTACACTCAGCTCAGAAATCAAAAACATTAAGGCGTCTCATCGTGATTAAATTTGATCAGATTATACAATTTGCGTCGGCACTAAGGAGAGCATTTTTATCTCCCAGCAAACCGCAGCGTTCTTATTCCCAATGTGCGGAGGATTTAATTGCGCGAATGTTTTTGAAGGTGCCGCCTTTATTAGCGCCCGGATTTTATGTTGATGTTGGGTGTCATCATCCCAAAAGAGGTTCCAACACCTATGGTTTTTACAAATCGGGATGGTCCGGCATCTTGATTGATATGGAGGAAGACAAAGTCCTCGTGGCAAAAATGGCGCGTAAACGCGACGTAGTGGTGCGGGCTGCTATCAGTGACCGATCCGAGACGCTAAATATTTATAGCCCTGGAAAATTTTCTACTAACGCAACTATTGACCTTGAAGCTGTCGCTCACAATCCCGAGTATCGGCGCACCAGTCGAATCACTACGGAGACATTGACCGAGGTGCTGGAGCGACATAGCTGTCCTAGTCGGTTTGAATTTTTAAATGTTGATTGCGAGGGTAACGACTTTCGCGTAATCAAAGGGCTTGACTTAGTTCGGTACACGCCCAGAGTAATTTGTATAGAAATATGGGAATCTAAAGATGGTCTTGATGGGCTCATAAACAGTGACATCCATAAGTATCTTTGCTCACATGGGTATGGCTTGAAAAGTTGGTCGGTTTATTCGGCGATTTACGTGACGAGCTAGGTGCGCTGAGTCAAGAGGGTTCAAACATATACTAAGGATTGGTGAATTCGACAATGTTTGAGCCTGCCTTGTAACCGAGGCTCTTAATGTTTTTGTTTGCCGGCGGTTGATTGGTGGCGATTCAGGGACTCGAACCCCGGACCTGCGGATTATGATTCCGTCGCTCTAACCAGCTGAGCTAAATCGCCACATGTCTTACTTAGAGTAGGGCCGGCAGATTACTGTCAACCTCAAGAATTGTCAAGAAAGAGATTATAAGCATGCGCTTTGAATCGCCGTTAAACTAAAGAAATGAGTGATTTTGACGTATTAATAGTGGGGACTGGGATCGTTGGGCATGCTAGTGCGTTTACGTTGTCTCGTTTAGGCCTTCGAGTGGGTGTGGTGGGTCAATCTGGGATAAAAGCGAATGTTCAGCGTACGGCGAACGGCCGCCCCCCCTTCGGCAATCGAGTATTCGCGATTCGACCATCTATAAAGAAATTTTTAACCGAATCTCTTGTATGGGATGGACTTTCGAAAGAAAGGATTCAGTCAATCACTCGAATGAATGTTGAAGGAGACGCTGGAGAGAGATTGACTTTAGACGCGCATGAGGCGGGTGTGCTCGAGCTTGCATGGATCGTAGAGAGCGAAAACTTAAAAAAATCAATCACCAAACAACTCACGAATGAGCCCATGGTGACACAATTCAACGCAGACATTACTGACGTTCAGCGTGGTGGGGATGAAGTTCGTTTAGCAACTTCACAGGGCTTATTCACTTGTAAGCTGCTTATTGGGGCTGATGGTAGTAAGTCGATGGTTCGAAGGTGTTGCGACATAAAGATACAAAGCCGAGATTACAAATATACGGGCTTGGTGGCAAACTTTTCTATTGCACATGCTCATCGAGGGGCGGCTTATCAGCAGATGGGGTCTTCTGGTGTGATTGGTTATCTGCCTTTACCGGGAAACTTAGTTTCAGTAGTTTGGTCAACAAGTGACGATTTATCGGGGAAAATCAATGAAGAAACGATTTTATCGGAGCTCAAAAATCGGTACGACCCGCTTAACATAGTGTCGATGGAGAGTAGTCTGGGCCGGTTTCCTTTGAAAAGAGGCACCCCCAGCAGCGCGGCGATAGATCGGGTTATTCTTGTTGGAGATGCTGCGCATCAATTCCTGCCTCTAGCGGGTCAAGGGTTAAACGTTGGCTTAGCTGACGTTGAGACTTTGGCTTCGGTTGTGAAAGATTGCGGTGACGTTGATCCAGGCTGTTTGTCGGTCACGAATCGGTATCGGCGAGCGAGACGCGAAGAGATTGAGAGTTTTACACGGTTTACTGAGTTGATACACGATATGAGTTCGAGTGATAAAGCAATTTATCGGACTTTCCAGCGCTTTGGTTTCGGTGCGGTAAATCAAATAGGTATTTTGAAGCGGTTTTTTATTGATAAAGCCTTGGGTTAACAATGCTTGCGAGGAGCAAACGAATGTTTAAATATATAGCGGTATTTTTAATTTTTTTCGTAGGGGGAGCTAGTGCAGACCAGGAGTCTCTAGAGAAGAAAATAAGCGAACGGTTTCCAACTGCCTCCATCGACTCCGTAATGGAGACGGACATTGTCGGATTCTATGAAATCGTCATCGGCGGGTCGATTTACTACGTAGATGAAGACTTCACGTATTTGTTCGATGGCAACTTAATTGAACTTAGCTCCATGCGAAACCTGACTTCAGAGAGGACCTCTGAGATTGAAATGGCTCAACTTGAGGAGGTTGCGATGCCTTTTGACGAGCTTCCTTTGGATATGGCTATTAAACGTGTTTATGGCTCAGGAGAGAGAAAATTCGCGTATTTTGCGGATCCTAATTGCGGGTATTGCAGGAAATTTGATGAAGAGACGTTAGGTAATATATCTGATGCAACGCTCTACCTTTTTCTGTATCCCGTTATTACTGAGAGGTCGATTCCTATCTCCAAATCCATTTGGTGTTCCTCTGATCCGGTTGTCGCCTGGGATAACTTTATATTTGAGGGGATTAGCCCAGAGGCGGACGGAAGCTGTGACAATCCAGTTGATCAGATTGTCGAGTTTGGTAACAAAATGCTCGTTAGGGCTACTCCAACCCTGTTTTTCAACGATGGTACCCGTGCCAGTGGGGCCCTTAGTTTAGAGCAGCTGGAAAGTCGCTTGGTCGCGGCCGAGTAGCTGCTTATCAGATAGAAGGGCTTTCAGTTATTGGTTGTCGCGTTTGTGGAATGATTCGTGGAGTACCCCTTGGGGATTAACACCCACATCAGGCCTCTTTGTTTCATTTTTCCGGCATTCGTTGCAGCTGATTCACCGAACCCCCAAAAATAATCCGCCCTTACTGCACCTTTGATAGCGCCCCCCTTGTCCTGCGCGAACATTAGACGATTCAGTGGGTTCGTGGTGTTCGGCCATGTGGTCGAGAGAAACACAGGGAAGCCGTAGGGTATGAAAGAGTTATCTACCGCTATGCTTCGGTTCGGGGTAAGTGGCACGCCGAGTGAACCAATAGGGCCATTCAAATTGGACGGCAGTCGTCTGAAAAATACGTATGAGGGGTTTTCGTGAAGTAGGGCATCAATTCTGTCTGGATTGTCCTGGCCCCATCGTTTGATGCCCTGCATCGAGGCTTCGCTTAGCTTGAGCTCCCCTTTTTCTACAAGTGATTTTCCTATCGATCGATAGGGGTGACCGTTAGTTTTACCAAATCCTAAACGTAAGGTCTCTCCATTTTCCAACTGGATTCGTCCTGATCCCTGAATTTGGAGGAAAAACAATTCGACTTTGTCCTTGACCCAAAGAATTTCTGCCCCTTCCAGCCGTGCTAACCCTCGATCGATTTCTTCTCTTGTGAAGTACGGTGTGAAATGTTCCCCTACGAGCCGTCCGACGCCTCGAAATGTTTTCGCTTCTGGATGTTGATTAACATCGATGGACATAAGGTCGCTAGGTATGCCAAAAACCGGATAGGGATATTCGGCCGAAGGCTGAAGGCTTCCGTGCAGGAGTGGTTCGTAATATCCGGTCACCATTCCGGCTGAGGATCCATCTTCATTGTTTACTGTGTATGGAGTGAAGTATGTTTCGTAGAATTGTCTATTTTCATCTGATGAGGCATCACTCAAAAATTGTGCTTGTGCGCACACCTCTGCCCACTCTAAATATTTCTTTAGTACGACGCAGGACTGTAAGAGGGTTGTCGCGCCTGCCGATAGTTCGTCGATGTGCCAGTCAGGTAGAGTTTTCCAATCCGACGGGGTGAGGTGGCTCGCCGATTTCAGTTTGAATGTATCGATGAGTGCTCGATTGATCGTGAAATCGGTAGAGCGCGTGTCCGTAGGTTCATCGGTCGCGTCAACGGTGCGGCCCTCAGAGTTTTCGATAATGGGTGCCGGGTTTTCGCCAGTTTGGGTGTCCTTGACAGACGGCCCAGAAGAGCAGGCTACTAAAGTAAGGATAGCGACGATCTGTGTCCAGTTGAACCAGAATCTTAAAATCATGTCTGGTGTAGACTTGGTGTACTTATTTTATTAGGCGCGAGACACATGCTTTGGGCTATTTTTGAGATTCTGTTAGGACTCGGTTTATTCATTTTTATTATTTGGTGGACCTTGCCAAAAAAAAACAAAAAAGACTAGCGGCAAACGACGTTCGGATACCTTAAAGTTAATGCAGAACTCGAGGAACACTCAAGGTAAATTGTGGCACTTGCGCGTCAAATTCAATGCCGTCCGAGGCGCGCATTTTATAAGAACCCTCCATTAAACCGACAGGTGTGTCAATGGACGCGGCGCTCGTGTATTCGAAGGATTCGCCGGGATGAAGGTTCGGAAACTCCCCGACCACGCCTTCCCCTCGCACTTGGTCCACCTTGTCGTTAGCGTCAGTTATGATCCAGTGACGACTCAGTAACTGCGCTCTAATATTTCCCGTGTTTTGTATTCGTATGCGATATGCGAAAAGGTATCGAGACTGATCGGGGTTGGATTGCTCCGGAATAAAAAAAGATTCCGCCGATACTGTGACTTTATATTTTTGTTCATTGTTCATAGCCTGTATTGTATCGGGAAATGCATCAAGTT
Organism: uncultured Burkholderiales Genera incertae sedis bacterium; assembly: GCA_905479505.1. Lineage (GTDB taxonomy): Bacteria > Pseudomonadota > Gammaproteobacteria > Burkholderiales > Eutrophovitaceae > Eutrophovita. The sequence goes on from CAJQMS010000033.1 coordinate 9,972, forward strand.
TTGTAATGCATCGCTTCTATGTTCTGTATTGGACTTGGGCCGTTTGAGAATTCAGTTTAAAATGTAAGAAAACAATAGGCTAAAAATAATGGGAGACATCCGAATTGCGCCAAGCATCTTGGCTGCTGACTTATCTAAACTGGGGGAAGAAGTGCGGGCGGTGGACGCGGCAGGCGCTGACCTGATTCATTTTGATGTGATGGACAATCATTATGTACCTAATCTAACTTTTGGTCCGCTTCTTTGCTCTTCAATTCGACCACACACAAAGTTGCCTATTGACGTTCATTTGATGGTGGAACCGGTGGACACGTTAGCAATTGAGTTTGCCCGAGCCGGCGCTGATCTCATCAGCTTCCATCCTGAGGCCTCTCGACACGTTGATAGGACGATCAACGTCATCAAAGATCAGGGATGTCAGGTAGGTTTGGCTTTTAATCCTGCCACTCCTTTGCATGTCCTGGATTGGACGCTTGACAAGATCGATCTGGTACTCATCATGTCTGTTAACCCCGGGTTTGGTGGCCAAAGTTTCCTTGAACATTCGCTAGATAAGATCGCGGAAGTGCGTGATTTAATTGATCTGTCCGGCTGTGAAGTATGGTTGGAGGTCGATGGAGGGATTAAGGTGGACAACATTGCGTCAGTCGCAGAAGCAGGCGCGGACACTTTTGTTGCAGGGTCGGCTATCTTCGGACATAGCAATTATAACGACGTCATCGGGCAGATGAAGACTCAAATTGCAGCATAAAACTTCCTCTACGATGACTCGTTTTAGAAGCGGCTGTTTTCGTTTGTGACTCAATCTATGTCTCATCCTGTTTGTTTAGACGTTAAAGTCGTCGCGTTTGATCTGGACGGCACGCTTGTGGATACGTTACCCGATTTGCATACGGCAACCAATCTGACTTTAAACGATCTTGGTTACGGAGTTGTGAGCCGAGATATTGTTCGTCGCTACATTGGCCAAGGGATTGAGTATTTGTTGAAAGAGCTTTTTAAATCACTCGAGATCAATACCGGTAAAGAGGATTTCGTAAAACTTGCAGCGCAGTTCAGGAGCCATTATGCCGCCCATGTGTGTGATGAATCAGTGTTATTTCCTGAAATGTTGGAGGTCCTGCAGTCTCTTCAAGAAAAGGGCTTAGGGATCGCTTGTTTAACGAATAAAAGCGAAGAGTTTACCTCGCCTATATTGGACCGGTTAGCGGTGCGGCATTATTTTCAGGAAGTTATTTGTGGCGATACGCTTGCGAGGCGTAAGCCTGATCCGATGCCAATTTTTGAGCTTGCTCAGCGATTTAACGTCGAACCGCATGAGGTTCTCATGGTTGGAGACTCCCAGACCGATACTGCGTGCGCACGTAACGCTGGCGCGCCCGTGGTTTGTGTGCCCTATGGTTATCGTTCAGGAATGACGTTAGCTGATTTGAATGGGGATTTTGTTCTTAAATCACCTAAAGATATATTGAGCTGTATTAATTTCGCGTGACCGTATATCTGCCTATAATAGGTCGCCTCGAATACATTTTCAGCGTCAAGTGATGACATAACCTTTTTTTAAATTGTTGAGTCGATGTGAATAAAAAAGATTTTGAGCGTTTATCGGATGAAGGTTTCAATCATGTCCCTTTGGTCTTGGAGACCTTCGCCGACCTTGATACGCCACTTTCTATTTATCTGAAATATGCGAACCAACCCTATTCTTATTTGTTGGAATCGGTTCAGGGCGGTGAACAGTTTGGCCGATACTCGTTTATTGGTCTGCCGTCTAAGGTTCGATATGAAGTACGAGGTCACACATGTTCTGAAATTCGTGATGGCATTGTCGTTTCTGAAATGGAGAAATCAGATCCAATAAATTGGGTGTCGGAGCTACAGCAGCGAACCAAAGCCTTTTACCGCGATGATTTGCCCCGGTTTCTCGGTGGTTTGGTGGGTTATTTTGGTTATGAGACGATCCATTTGATCGAGAAGCGAGTGGGCGGTAGTGACCCTAAGCCAGACTCAATAGGGTGTCCGGACATATTGTTGCTTCATTCGGACGAGGTGATTGTTTACGATAATCTGGCGTCGAAGCTTTATTTTGTCGTCTTCGCTAATCCACAAGAAACCGGTGCGTATGACATCGCTCAAAAACGACTGTCAACGTTGTTTTTAGCTTTGCGTCAACCTGTGGAGGAGCTTTCAGAAGAGAGGCGTCAACTTGAGCAACCTTTGGAGGAGACGTCAGAAAATCAGTTCTATCAGAGCGTAAAGCGGGCTAAAGAATACATCTGTGAGGGCGATATCATGCAGGTGGTGTTATCCCAACGCATGTCAGTGCCATTTCATGCGCCGCCCTTGTCGCTTTATCGCGCATTACGTGCGCTGAATCCGTCACCCTATATGTTCTATTTTAATCTCCAAGATTTCCATGTCGTTGGAGCCTCTCCGGAAATATTAGTGCGATTAGAAAATGACATGGTCACGGTCCGACCGATCGCAGGCACGCGTCCACGTGGCAGCAGTCGTGATGAAGACGCAGCGTATGAGCGTGACCTCCTAGCGGATCCAAAAGAAATTGCGGAGCATGTCATGCTCATGGACCTCGGTCGGAACGACTTGGGTCGGGTCGCCCAAGTGGGATCGGTCGAGGTGACTGCGCAGATGGCCATTGAGCGCTATTCGCACGTCATGCATATCGTATCGAACGTCGAGGGTAAGCTGTTAGATGGTTTGTCAGCCATTGACGTTCTGAGGGCGAGTTTTCCGGCTGGCACGGTTTCTGGGGCCCCCAAAGTGCGGGCTATGGAAATCATTGATGAGCTAGAGCCAAGCAAGCGCGGCGTTTATTCGGGAGCGGTGGGGTATTTGGGTTTTAACGGCGATATGGATGTGGCGATCGCTATACGAACCGCTGTGATCAAGGATGAGATGCTCTACGTACAGGCCGGTGCCGGTATCGTTGCGGACTCTAAGCCAGAGAATGAATGGATCGAGACAAAGAACAAAGCCAAGGCAATACTCAGGGCTGCTGAAATTGCTGAAGCCGGATTGAATCGTTAGTTTTACCGTGGGACATCCCTTACTTAGTGTGATATCTGAGGGCTCATTAGGAAGTTAAGAAGATAAAACTTATGCTGTTGATGATTGATAATTACGACTCCTTTACATTTAATCTCGTTCAATATTTCGGGGAGCTGGGTGTTGATGTGAGGGTGATACGCAACGATCAGATTGAAATTTCTGAAATTGAATCGCTCGCCCCAGAGTGGATTGTTATTTCTCCAGGACCCTGTTCCCCTAAAGAGGCGGGAGTGTCGGTGGATGTTATTCGCGCGTTTTCAAGTAAGATCCCGCTGCTCGGTGTCTGTCTGGGGCATCAGTGCATTGGCCATGCTTTTGGGGGCGCTGTGACCTATGCGAAGACGTTGATGCATGGAAAGACGTCGCCAATAAAACATCGATCTCAAGGTGTATTTCGAGGATTACCATCACCTTTTACTGCGACTCGGTACCATTCGTTGGCAATCGATCGAGCGAGTTTGCCAGATTGTTTGGAGGTCACCGCAGAAACGCAAGATGGTGAGATCATGGGAGTGAGGCACCGCTCCATGCCCATTGAGGGAGTTCAATTTCACCCAGAATCTTTTTTAAGTGAGCATGGACATCAATTGTTAAAAAATTTTATTAATCAAGCCGACTTATGACGATTCAAGAGGCGATAGAGCGTTTTTACGCACATAAAGATCTGTCCCATGGTGAGATGTCAGAGGTGATGCATGACATCATGTCAGGCGACGTTTCGCCATTATTGATGGGTGGGTTTTTAGTGGCGATCCAAGTGAAAGGGCCGACAGTCGAAGAATTGTCTGCTGCTGCGGCCATCATGAGAGGGTTTTCAACGAAAGTGATCGTTGATGAGCCAGACCGCTTGATCGACACCTGCGGTACGGGTGGGGACGGTACAAAAACGTTTAATATTTCGACGGCATCTGCGTTCGTTGTGGCCGCGGCTGGCGGCCGTGTCGCCAAACACGGTGGGCGTTCAGTATCAAGCTCATCAGGTAGTGCGGATGTGCTTGAGGCGCTGGGTGTTCGACTTGATTTGTCTCCTGAAGCGGTTTCAAAATGTATAGAAACGGTCGGGATTGGGTTTATGTTCGCGCCCGGACATCATTCGGCCATGAAGCATGCTGGGCCAGTGCGACGTGAACTAGCGGTCAAGACGTTATTCAATGTTTTGGGGCCGTTGACTAATCCGGCGGGAGCGAAGCGACAGGTGATGGGAGTATTCGACCGAAGTTTGTTGGTGCAGCAGGCTCGGGTTCTTCAGCAATTGGGAAGCACGCGAGCCATGGTTGTTCATGGTGAGGATGGCCTCGATGAAATCTCTCCGAGCGGGACGACTCACGTGGCTGAACTTCGAGACCATGAGGTGCTTGAATATCACGTGACGTTAAACGAGTTGGGTGTTCAGCCCATTGATCTTGACGACATCCGGGTGGAAGGGCTTCAGGACGCGGTGTCGATGTTTCGTGATGTTATTAATGGCCATCACCAACCAGGTAAGACGGCGGTTGTGCTCAACGCGGGCGCATCGCTCTATGTGCTTGAAGTCGTTAAAAATCTTGCCGATGGCGTGTCTTTGGCCACTGAGATGATTGATACCGGACGTGCGAGCCGTAAGTTAGCGGAATTCATAGCTCTGACACAAGCAGATTAATCCATGTCAACGATAAAAAGGTTTCACTATGGGGTCTAGTACGTCGAACATTCTTAACAAAATTCTCGATACCAAGCGAGAAGAAATACGGTTAACGTCTGGATATCGTCCGCTCTCAGAGTTAGAAGTAGAGGTTCAATCGGCTCCGTCGGTAAGAGATTTTGAAGTAGCGATCCGAAGCAAGATCGCGGCAGGTCAGCCTGCGGTGATTGCCGAAGTGAAAAAGGCGAGTCCTAGCAAGGGAGTGATCAGAGAGCACTTCGACCCAATTGAAATTGCGCAGTCTTACGAGCGACATGGAGCGGCATGTTTATCCGTATTAACCGATCGAGATTATTTTATGGGGGCTGCGGAGTACCTTGTGGCCGCACGCTCGGCGACGCAGATGCCTGTGTTACGTAAGGATTTCATTATTGACCCTTATCAGATTTACGAAGCGCGTTGTATGGGAGCTGACTGTATTCTCTTAATCGTGGCAGCTCTAGAGCAATCGCAAATGGAGAACCTAGAGCGGGTTGCGATGCAGCTCGGAATGTCAGTCCTTGTGGAAGCGCATTCTCGAGAGGAATTTGAAAGGGCCACTCGCTTACAGACGACGTTAATCGGGGTGAATAATCGCGATTTAAGAAGTTTTGAAACTTCGCTACAAACGACGTTGTCCTTGCTTTCCGATTTGCCGAGCGGACGGATTCTCATTACCGAGAGCGGGATCCATCGCCGAGAGGATGTAGCCCTCATGCGTGATCGGGGTGTTAACACGTTTTTGGTGGGTGAGGCTTTTATGCGACAACAGGATCCCGGATTGGCATTGAAGTCATTATTTCTTTGATTTGCTGTTCAATAACGCATAACGCAGTTTGAAAAATAGATTAAAAATATACATTTAAATCAACAGTTTAAATTTTTTTTATCTGAGTCTTCGATATTAGCTCGCTACAGGTGTTGTATTTTTACAACCTCATAGGCTGTTTTCGATAATTTCTCTGTCCTATGTCTACTCTTTGATGCATCATCATACCAACCGAAAAGAGCAGAAGCTTAATTTGGGGGAGTACGAGTAGTCAGAGGATATCGTAGATCGTACGAGCGATTTGCTCTGCTTACACAATTAATTAATAGGAGATAATATGAAAAAAGCACTTATAGCTGCAGCAGTTGCAGGCGCCTTTGCGGCACCTTCTGCAATGGCAGCGGAATTATCTACCAACATTTACTGGTCCACAGCGATCGGTGTTGGTGAGACAACAACAACAACAGCTGCTGGAATTGACTCTACAGCAAACAACGACAACGTCCTTGATGGTGGTGGTAACCGTCTCATGTTCACGTGGACAGATACACTGGACAACGGAATCGGCGTTTCTGCTTATTTGTCATTCGGTAACCTAGACACAGCGAATGCTGGTGGCGTGAGCTCACGTAACTCAAACATCGGTTTCTCAGGTGATTTCGGTACGGTTCAGATAGGTGCGAACGAGCACTTTACAGAAACAGACCTCATTTTTGATCCATCTTACGGCGACTTTGGAATGGGCGACGCGTTGTCACACATTACAGTCGGTCAAACTGGCTTCAACTTCACACGACGTGACGGTGAGTCAATCTGGTGGACCAGTAACAACATGAATGGCTTCCAAGCACGTGCAGTTTACATTATGGGACCACAGGCATTATCTACTGCTGCGGTTGATCCAAGTGGCACACAGATGGGTATCACTTATTCAGCTGGTCCTATGATGATTGGTCTTAGCCAGGCAGCTTATGAAGATTACGCAGCTAGCGGATCTCAGACAGCAACTACCGGCGTCGTTGGTGCTACAAACGGTGATACCGTAGCTGCTCCTGGTGTTGCAGGTTCTGAAACCAAGATGACAACAATCCGTGGTTCATACGACATGGGCGTGGCTATGGTCAAGGTCGCACGTTGGACTATCGAGCAAAGTGGCTTCGCTACCATAGGTGCTACTGCTAACGCTAGTGGTATTGAAGTTGAAGGTAGTTCAATCTACGTCGGCATGCCAGTCGGTGGTGGTTTATTATGGGCTCAGTCATCAAGCTTAGGTGATCAAGACCAGACAATTGCCAATGTAACATCTGCACTTGACCAGTCTGGTAAGTCAAGCTATGACGTTGGTTTCCATATGCCAATGAATGCAAACGTAACCATGTTCGTGCGTTACGGTGAGAGTGAGACTGACTTAAACTTTGATGCTACTGCCGGTTCAACCGAGCAAGAGCTTCTTATGTTTGGTTGGCAGTTAATTTACTAATCAGTAACATCGGTTAGTACATAACGTGAAAAAGGGGACAATTCGTCCCCTTTTTTTATTTTAAATATTTTGTGATTCCGGTTATTTATCGGCGAGAAGCTAAAGCTTTTTTAATTGTCCTTTCAGCACAAGTAGCTGCTCCAAGTTGTTTGCTAATAGCTGCCTTACTTTTTCTACCACTTGCTCGGGCGCCTTTTGTACAAAGTTATCGTTCTTGAGCTTAGCCTGATCTCGCTCAATCTCACTCGAGATTCGCGTAATTTCATTCTTGATTTTTTTCCGTTCTTGTTCTGGATCAATTTCAATGTGTAACATCAAGCTATAACCATCAACATTCGTCGTTGGCCCAATTCCTTTTGACACTTGTTCCTCAGAGATAATGACTTCGCTAGATTTCGATAGCGTTCTGATGATTTCCTGCCATTTTGTTAGGAAATCAACATCCCCAGCCATGAGGAGCGGCAAACGTTCTGATGGCCCAATGCCAACTTCGGCTTTGAGAGTACGGCACGCCGTGACGATATTCTTAACAATCTTTAATTCTTCATCCGCCTGATTATCAATCGATTTGGAATTAGATTTTGGGTAGGCACTGACCATCACGCTGTTCCCGGGTAGCCCCGCCACCGGCGCAACTTTTTGCCACAATTCTTCAGTAATAAACGGGATGATCGGATGTGCCATTCGAAGTGCTTTTTCCAAAGTTCGTATGAGCGTACGACGCGTTGCCCGTCGTTGGCCCTCGTTACCCATTTGTATCTGTACTTTGGCGATTTCAAGGTACCAGTCGCAGAATTCGTCCCATACAAATTGATAAATCGCGCTGGCTACGGAGTCTAATCGATAGTCACTGAACCCTTGGTGCACTTTGGCGATAGTTCGCTCAAATTCGTTGGAAATCCACCGGTCTGCTGCAGAGAAATCGAGATATTGCCCAGACGCACAAACTTCTGGACCGTGTGATTCTAAACCGCAGTCTTCGCCCTCGGTGTTC
>CAJQMS010000034.1 GCA_905479505.1 uncultured Burkholderiales Genera incertae sedis bacterium
GCAGCGCTATAATCCCTTGGGCTTACATCACAAGAGGCGGTGGTGCAGCAATACACTTATTTGTCAGACGCTCTGCCAATTTAGAGCAACTTTTATGGGATTGGAGCCTTCCGCACGAAATGTCACATTTCATGCTTCCGCATATCGATTCCGGAGATTATTGGTTCATCGAGGGGTTACCAACTTATTTACAACATTTGTCGATGACTAGAAGTGGAAGCATAAGCCCAGACGAAGCTTGGTCGAGACTTAATAGTGGATTTCTATCAGGCGAAAGAGCCGGGAATGGTTCCACGGTATCCGAATCAATGGCTCGTCTAGCAAAAAGGGGGACTTATCGTCACGTTTATTGGGGTGGCGCCGCATTTTTTTTTCGGAGGGACGTCGAATTAAGAGTTCGCTCCGGTGGCAACGAGAGTTTGTTGGAGATTTTGATGAAGTATCATGAGTGTTGTTATGATGAGAGCCAGAGCGTTTCTGCAGACCTATTATTAGGGGATTTCGATTCATTTCTGGGCTATGATTTTTTTATGTCCCGAAAGAGACTGGATATTGAAGTGCAAATGTTTCCAGATTACGCTGATGCGTTTCAAGAACTTGGATTACAGTTTTTGGGCGGCCATCCTGTCTACGCGAGGGAAGTTCGCAATGGCATAGCTGAACAAATTATGAGTGTTGATTAATACACCAAGTAAAATTTAAGAAATTGTAAATTATTATGGATAGCTCAGATGTTTGTTTCCTACCTGCACATGAAATGCTTGAAATGGTGCGTCGACGAGAGATATCTGCGACGGAATTGCTGGACTGTCACTTAAATCAAATTGCAAAAGTAAACAGCAATATTAACGCTATTGTTACATTGGATGAGGAGCAGGCTAAAGCGACTGCGCAGGATATTGATAAACGTCTCGGTGCGAAAAATCATGTTGGCATTCTGGAGGGGTTGCCCGTCGCTCACAAGGACCTAACGGTCACCAAGGGGCTGAAAACCACCTTTGGATCGTCCATTTTCAAAGATTTTGTGCCTGACCAAGATGCACTCATCGTAGATCGATTGAAACGGTCGGGTGCGATTACGATCGGCAAAACTAATACTCCGGAATTTGGAGCTGGTAGCCAAACTTTCAACGAAGTTTTCGGTGCTACTCGCAATCCTTATAATTTTGAAAAAACGTGTGGTGGTTCTAGTGGTGGGGCTGCCGCCGCACTTTCGTCGGGACTCGTTGCTCTTGCTGACGGATCAGACTTAGGCGGGTCACTGAGAAATCCCGCGAGCTTTTGCAATGTCGTTGGATTAAGGCCATCTGCGGGTCGAGTCCCAACTTGGCCTACTCCAGCGGCTTGGTTTCCTCTCTCTGTTTTGGGGCCTATGGCAAGAACGGTGGCTGACGTGGCGATGATGATGTCCGTGATCGCGGGCCCAGATCGTCGGTGTCCCCTATCGATCATGGAAAGTCCAGATATTTTTCGACAACGGTTAGAGAGAGATTTCAAAGGAGTCAAAGTTGCCTGGAGCCGAAGCCTTGGAGGGTTGCCGGTAGATGACGAAGTCCTAAGTGTAGTCGAGTCGGCGGTCTTGGGGATGAAGGATATTGGATGCATAGTCGAGGAAGTTGATCCAAATTTAAAAGAGGCAGACGAGGTTTTTCATGTTTTACGAGCATGGCACATGGAGTCAACGCTCGGGGATTTATTGTCAAAGCATCCAGATCAATTTAAAGATACTCTGGTATGGAATATTGAGCAGGGAAAGGCACTTTCTGGCGCAGACGTCGCTCGGGCAGAGCGATTGAGAACTCGGCTGTTTGAAAGGTTTAGTCGATTCATGGACACATATGAGTTTATAATTTGCCCTGTGACGCAAGTCTTGCCATTTGATATTAATATTCCTTACGTTAGCGAAATCAATGGAAAAACTCTGTCCAACTATCTTGAATGGATGAAATCGTGTTTTCACATCAGTGTTACCGGTCATCCCGCGCTATCAGTTCCAGCGGGCTTTTCATCTTCTGGGTTACCAGTTGGACTTCAGATTATTGGTCGCTTCAGAGATGATTTTGGTGTTTTACAATTTGGGCACGCTTTTGAACAATTGAATGAATTTTGGAAAATTCGTCCCGAAAAATTGGAGGTTTAACCGGTGTTTTTAACTTATATAGATTGGCAGGCAAAACTAGTAGCGATATTAGCGTTAACACTAATGATGTTGTTTACGAAATCCGTAGATGCAAATGACCGAGTTTTTATCGATGACCTTCAAGGTATATGGTTTGAAAAAACGTATCTTGATGCGTTAAGAGCGACCAAGCAGCCGCACCAAGCAGAAAAAAAATCAAAACCGGTGTTGATAGCTATTAAAAAAGAGGGACGAGCGTACCCTTATTTTGCGACTAACATGGTTAAAGCGACATTGATGATTGTGTTCGATGTTGAGCCGGGAGATGCGCCCAATTCCTATAGGTTAGTGCTAGGAGAGAAAAACGTACCAACTTCTGCTGACGACGTGGTTTACGTGTGGTTTGAGGGCAGGAAGGCCGCTGATGGTCAGTTCAGAGTTCTCGAAATTAAGGAGCCTCTTATTATGGACGGTAAGCTAGCCACATATGAGAGAGTGGGCAAGGAGTTGGGGCCGATCATCAATAGCATCGTTTTGAGTGGTGAATATCGTGATCAGGAAGGGAAAAAATGGGTTTTTACTGACTCCGGTAAAGCATCATTTCCTGGAAAGAGTGAGTTTTACTTCGAAGCGTCGTTAATGAGAGGTGAGGCTACGTGCGATTACATTGAAGCTGAAGATATGAAGTCAGCGACGGGGTTGGCCTATTATGGATTTGAGTGGACTGCAACCGGTACCCTACAACTCTTTGAAGCGAAATTGAATTCAACCGGTGATGTTACGTGTTTGGACCAATCATTCACTGAGTTAACCCCCATGTAGCTCTCTACCACTGCAGGGTTTTTAAATTACAAACAATTCGCTGAGGGTGTCTTATGAGTGATATCGACCAAAAAAATACCCGTAATCGCGTTGATACCGTTCAGAAATGTTTGGAAGACATCAAGCTGATTCTCGAAGACCATCAATATGAGAGTGGTTTTATCAGGGATCAAGGAATCTCAGAGCCAGACATAAGCGGTGATGTTAAGCGAGTCGAGAGTTTGTCTAACCTGAGAGATAAGCTAGATGAGATGCATCCGGCTGACATCGCAGCCATGCTAGAGCAACTCCCTCTTGATGAGCGTTTAATCGTATGGAAGTTCATTCCGTCCGAGCTGGATGGAGATGTGTTGTTGGAAGTCTCAGATGCGGTCCGAGAGACGCTCATAGCCGATATGGACGCTCAGGAGCTCGTCGCAGCGACAGAGCAGTTGGACGCGGACGAAATTGCTGACCTAGCTCCCAATCTTCCGGAGGAGGTTATCGCTGATGTATTTAGTTCGTTACCGGAAGAAGAGCGATTACAGCTAAGCGCAGCCCTATCATATCCCGAGGATACTGTAGGGTCGTTGATGGATTTTGAGATGGTCACCGTTCGCGAGGACGTGACACTTGATGTTGTGCTTAGATATTTACGCAGACTGGAGAGGCTTCCATCAAATACCGACAAGCTATTTGTTGTGGATCGCAGGGAAGTGCTGAAAGGGGTGTTATCAGTTAATGATTTGATAGTTAGCTCTCCCGAAACACGAGTCAACGACGTGATGTTGACTGGCATCGTCAGTTTTTATCCTGATAGGGATGCAGAAAGTGCAGCGCATGCTTTTGAGCGTTACGACTTAGTTTCTGCGCCCGTAGTCGATGCGCATAATCGTATCGTGGGTAGGGTGACGATCACTGATATCGTTGACTATATCCGGGAGGATGCTGAGCAAGAGTCATTAGGAAAAGTTGGTTTGCGCGATGAGGACTTATTCTCTTCTGTTTGGAAAAGCGCAAAAAATAGGTGGTTATGGCTAGCGGTAAATCTAGGGACAGCTTTTTTCGCATCTCGGGTGATTGGGATGTTCGAGGATTCGATAGAGAAATTAGTAGCATTAGCCGCGCTGATGCCAATCGTCGCGGCTATAGCGGGAAATTCCGGTAACCAAACTGTCGCATTAATAGTCCGAGCTCTCGCATTTGAAGAAATTAACAAAAGCAATGCCAAGGGACTTTTACGTAAAGAATTGGCAATAGCAGTAGTGAACGGTATTTTGTGGGGCTCTGTCGCTGGCGCCTTTGCGTGGTTGTTATATGGGAGTATTGCTCTTGGGCTAGTGATGTTAGGCGCGATGCTATTGAACCTAATAGTTGGGGCGGGAGTCGGAATGCTTGTACCCTTATTTTTGCAAAAAATGGGGAGAGACCCTGCTATTGGCTCATCAGTTTTACTCACGTTCAGTACCGATAGCATGGGATTTTTAATTTTTCTCGGACTGGCCACGGTATTTTTGGTGTAAGTTTTGAAGGATCATTTCAATCTGACCAGCAACTAATTAAATGTCATGATGCGATTAAACAGTATTTTTAAGACAGACACTCGTCCGTCGGAAATTACACCTAAAAAGGTATTAGAATCCAGACGTTCCTGGATGAAATATGGCGCCCTATCTTTGGCAGGTATTGCACTACCAGCTCGATCCGAGGATGCCGTAAAAGAAAAAAAATCGCCATTATCCTTCGATAAGCAGAAAAGTAAATATTCCACCAATGAGGAAAAATCTAGTTATTCTGACATTACCAGCTACAACAATTTTTACGAGTTTGGCACCGGTAAGGAAGATCCGGCACAGTATGCACACCAATTGAATACCGATGGTTGGACTGTGGAGGTAGTTGGCGAGGTGTTAAAGCCCAGAATATTCGATGTTGATCAAATGATGAGTCTGGCACCCCTCGAAGAGAGGATTTATCGTCTCCGCTGTGTAGAAGCCTGGTCAATGGTTATCCCTTGGTTAGGGCTGCCGTTATCCAAAATTCTAAATGAAGTGCAGCCTACTGGAAACGCACGTTTTGTGGAGTTTGTTTCTTTGCATGATCCCGAGCAAATGCCAGGACAGCGACGCCCATCACTTGATTGGCCATATACAGAGGGATTGCGTATCGACGAGGCAATGAACCCGCTTACACTTCTTACGATGGGTTTATACGGGGAACTGCTGCCTAACCAAAACGGAGCTCCCGTCAGACTCGTGGTGCCGTGGAAATACGGATTCAAAAGCTCAAAGTCGATAGTGACCATTAGGTTAACTGAGCATCAGCCTAGAACCTCTTGGAATCATTCCAACCCAAGTGAATACGGTTTTTACTCGAATGTGAATCCAAATGTGTCCCACCCGAGATGGAGTCAGCGTAAAGAAAGAAGAATCGGTGAGTTTTTCAAAAGAGATACAGAGCTTTTCAACGGTTACTCTGAATGGGTTTCTGGCATGTACGGAGGCATGGACTTGTCAGCGCACTTTTAGTGTCTCGTTTTCACTATGGGTGAGGTTCTGAATCCGCTACCGGCGAGAAAAATGTTTCGAATCAATACTCGACTGGTATGGCTCGTCGGCTTAGTTCCATTAGCTGTTTTAATTTACCGCGCCATACGTCATTCATTAACCGCAAACCCCATTGAGTTTGTTTCTCAATATACCGGTTGGTGGACATTATTATTCATGATGATTTCACTTAGTGTTACACCTATGCGGCAATTGTTTAATGCACCTGGTTTTTTTCCGCTAAGAAGAACTTTTGGATTAATCACTTTTACATACGCGGCACTCCATTTTTTAACTTGGTTGGTACTCGAGCAATTCTTCGATTGGTCAGAGATGATGCATGACTTGTCTGATCGCCCATTTATATATGTTGGATTTATCGCTTTTTTTGGCTTATTTTCCTTGGCATTAACTTCTAACAAAAGAACAAAAATCTACATGGGTCCTAAAAGGTGGAAGCGGTTACATCAGGCTGTGTATTTTGTCGCTATTCTTGGTGTGATACATTTTTATATTCTGGTAAAAAGTAG
>CAJQMS010000035.1 GCA_905479505.1 uncultured Burkholderiales Genera incertae sedis bacterium
AACATTGCTGTATGGCATATTGACACTCACCTTCTCCGCCATTTGGGCGTTTCTAATTCTTGTCAACATGTCAGCGATTGGGTCACTCATACTCATAATCGTACTCTCCTACCAACTCGCTTTAATAATTCCAGGAACTTCACCACGCATTGCTATCTCACGTAGCTTCCCGCGGGCAAGACCAAACTTACTATAGACGCCTCGTGGCCGACCAGTAAGTGCGCAGCGATTACGCAGCCGCACCGGACTAGAATTGCGAGGCAACTTTTGCAACGCCTGACGCGCAACAAATTTCTCTTCTTCCGAAGACTGTGAACTCTTCAGTACGACATCAATTGCCGCTCGTTTTTCAGCAAATCTAGCAACAGTATCCCGCCGCTTAATGTCTCTATAAATAATAGATTTTTTAGCCATTAGATCCTCAATTCCTAAACGGAAAACGAAATGCAGACAGTAAGGATCGAGCCTCACCATCAGTCTTTGCAGTTGTGGTAATCGTCACGTTCATCCCCCGTAACACATCGATTTTGTCATACTCGACTTCAGGGAAAATAATCTGCTCGCGAACGCCCATATTAAAATTTCCACGACCGTCGAACGATTTCGCCGAAATCCCACGGAAATCCCTGATACGTGGAATTGCGACAGAAATTAAGCGGTCAAGAAATTCGTACATTTTTGCACCCCGAAGGGTAACCTTGCATCCTATAGGGTAGCCGTCACGAATCTTAAACCCGGCTATCGACTTTTTAGCCTTTGTCACAATCGGTTTTTGCCCTGCGATCAAAGTCATGTCACTGACGGCATGGTCGAGAACTTTCTTATCTGCAATCGCCTCGCCAACCCCCATATTAAGAACAATCTTTAAGATCCGAGGAACCTCCATAACTGACTTGTAGCCGTATTCCTTTAAAAGACCTGGGACCACGTCCGCCTTGTATACATCGGCCAAGCGAGCTCCACTCACATTTTCCTGACTGACTTGATTTGCGTCATTACTCATTCATAACCTTTCAAGAATCTACCATTTCGCCATTAGAGCGAAAAATTCGTGCGCGCGACCCATCCTCTAACGTTTTAATTCCTACGCGGTCACCTTTTTGGGTAACCGTATTGAATACAGCGAGATTTGAACGCTGGATTGGCATTTCCTTGGTGATAATGCCGCCAGCGTCACCGCTCATTGGGTTACCTTTTTGATGTTTTTTAACAAGGTTGATGCCCTCAACAACTACTGTTGAATTGGTCATCATCCTGAGAACAGTACCCTGTTTACCTTTGTCCTTACCCGAAGTCACAATGACTTGGTCACCTTTTCGAATCTTTTCCATCGAGCGTCCTTATCTATAAAACCTCAGGCGCCAGAGAAACAATTTTCATAAATTTCTCCGTCCTTAATTCTCTGGTTACAGGCCCGAAAATTCGGGTACCAATAGGTTCTAATTTTGCATTTAGAAGCACAGCAGCATTGGAATCAAATTTAATTTTTGAGCCATCTTGCCTTCTCACTCCTGCGGCAGTTCGAACCACAACAGCATTATAAACCTCGCCTTTTTTAACTCTGCCACGAGGCGCGGCGTCTTTTATCGCCACCTTGATGACGTCTCCGACGCCCGCGTACCGCCTCTTCGATCCGCCGAGAACTTTTATGCACATCACAGAGCGCGCACCGGTGTTGTCAGCAACCTGAAGCCGTGTTTGCATTTGGATCATAGTTTTACGCCTAATTTCAACCAACTTACTCCAACTATAGGAACAGTATTGGCACCCGTACGGGTTAAAAACAAATTCAGAATAACTTGATGAGCGATGCCCGCCCAAGCTAACCCCGAAAAGCCGAGTATCTTATCTGAATGATTCAGATAAGACAAGTAATACTTATATTTGAGTCGCTTTCTCTACTAACTTTGCAACGGTCCACGACTTCGTTTTTGATCGTGGAGTTCCCTCTTCGATTAAAACGGTATCACCAACCTGACATTCGTTTACTTCATCATGCGCATGATATTTACTCGATTTTTTGAGGAATTTACCGTAGAGCGGATGCTTCACTTGACGTTCTACAAGAACCGTTACAGTCTTGTTCATTTTATCGGATACAACGCGACCTGTAAGTCTGCGTCGGTTAGCAGTGGCATTATCAGACATTTGTACTCACTTTCTTTGCTAGAACGGTTTTAACGCGTGCAATATCGCGACGAACCTTACGTATCTCACTAGAGTTAGTGAGCTGTTGGGTCGCCTTTTGCATACGGAGTGAGAAAGCCGCCTTAAGCAACTCATGCAATTCTTTGTTCAAATCTTCCACGTTTTTGGTTTCCAAATCTTTAGCTTTCATGCCTTATCCCAAATTTTTGTTAACGAACACCGTCCGAAGTGGAAGTTTCGCTGCAGCAAGCCTAAATGCTTCTCGCGCTACGCTCTCTTGAACTCCATCCATTTCGTAAAGGACTTTACCAGGCTGAATTTCGGCAACCCAGTACTCCACACTACCTTTCCCTTTACCCATACGAACCTCAGCAGGCTTTTGAGAAATCGGCTTATCAGGAAAAATTCTGATCCAAATACGGCCACCACGCTTGATGTAGCGAGTCATAGCTCGCCGTGCTGCCTCAATCTGTCGAGCAGTTAATCGGCCTCGATCTACGGCTTTCAGCCCAAACTCACCGAATGATACTTTTGCCCCTCGAGTCGCAACCCCATAATTCCGACCTTTAAACTGTTTCCGGAATTTAGTTCTAGACGGTTGCAGCATTATTCACTCCAGTTTTTCGTTGTTTTCTCGGTTTAGCTGGCGCATCCGCTGGAAGAGCAACCGACTTATCATTAGCACCCATCATTTGACCTCTGTAGATCCAAACTTTAATACCGATGATTCCAAACGTCGTTTGAGCCTCAGCGACCCCGTAATCTATTTCGGCACGAAGTGTGTGAAGCGGAACGCGTCCCTCCCTGTACCACTCAGTTCTTGCAATGTCGATTCCGTTGAGTCGTCCCGCGCTCATGATTTTTATACCTTGCGCTCCGAGACGCATCGCATTCTGCATGGCACGTTTCATTGCTCTTCGGAAAGCGATTCGTTTCTCTAACTGTTGCGCCATTGAGTCCGCTATTAACTGCGCATCAATCTCAGGCTTTCTTACTTCTTCGATGTTTAGATGGACCGGCACTCCCATCAGACGTTGAAGCTCCGATCGGAGAACCTCAATATCCTCCCCCTTTTTACCGATCACAATACCTGGTCTCGCGCTATGAATCGTAATTCTCGCATTCTTTGCTGGGCGTTCGATTACCACTTTTGCAACAGAGGCATGAGCCAACCGCTTCTTTAAGTACTTTCGAACCTCAACGTCTTGCAATAACATCGCAGAAAAATCTGTCTTTTTTGCGTACCATCGCGAACTCCAATTACGTTGAACACCTAAGCGAAACCCAATCGGATTAATTTTCTGTCCCATACCTACTCCCCAGGCTGATCGCCGACCATCAAAAAAACATGACAAGTCGGTTTAAGAATCTGTACCCCTCGACCTTTTGCTCTAGGACGGAAGCGTTTTAAAACTGGACCTTTCTCGACGAAAATTTGCGTTACCTTTAATTCGTCAATGTCAGCACCATCGTTATGTTCAGCATTAGCGATTGCTGATTCCAATACCTTCTTGATTATCTCCGCCCCTTTTTTAGGACTGAAATTAAGTAGGTCTAGGGCTTTATCTACGGACATCCCTCGAATTTGATCAGCCACAAGCCGACCTTTCTGAGGAGACAGTCTCACACCACGAAGTACAGCCGATGTTTCCATATCTATTTCCTCACCTTATCTCTTAGCGACTTTTTTATCAGCCGCGTGACCTTTAAAGGTCCTTGTGTTCGCAAATTCACCGAGCTTGTGCCCTACCATGTTCTCAGTCACATAAACTGGTATGTGTTGCCGGCCGTTATGGACTGCAATGGTTAAACCCACAAAGTCAGGCAGTATAGTGGACCGTCGAGACCATGTCTTGACCGGTTTTTTATCATTTCCAGACCGAGCTGCATCCACTTTCTTGATGAGGTGGAGGTCAACAAAAGGTCCTTTTTTTAGTGATCGTGCCATTCCAATATTCCCCTCTATTTAGCTCGTCTTCGAACGATCATATTCTGCGTGCGTTTATTTTTCCTAGTTCGGAATCCCTTCGATAAGGTCCCCCAAGGACTAACTGGATCGCGTTTCGTTCCAGTTCGACCTTCACCACCGCCATGTGGGTGATCGACTGGATTCATCGCAACACCACGAACCGTCGGCCTAATTCCTCTCCAGCGCTTAGCTCCGGCCTTCCCCAAACTTCTGAGGCTATGTTCGCTATTACCCACTTCTCCGATTGTTGCGCGACACTCGACGGATATTTTTCGTATCTCACCAGACCTCAGCCGCAGCTGCGCATAAGGCCCTTCCTTAGCCAATAACTGCACCGAGGTTCCAGCGGATCTCGCCATTTGAGCGCCCTTGCCTGGTTTCATTTCAATACAATGAATTGTAGTACCGACAGGAATATTTTTTATTGGAAGAGTATTACCTGATTTGATAGGAGCTAGCGCGCCACTATCAAGCTGATCACCAACATTGACATCCTTAGGTGCCAAAATGTACCTACGCTCGCCATCAGCATATAAGATCAGCGCGATGTTAGCACTTCGATTCGGGTCATATTCTAGACGCTCAACTTTCCCAGGTATCCCGTCTTTATCCCTTTTGAAGTCAATAATTCGATACAACCGCTTATGCCCGCCGCCTTGGTGACGGGTGGTGATATGCCCTTTGCTATTTCGTCCGGCTCTCTTGTGAAGCGATTCTACGAGCGGCTCGTGCGGTCTACCTTTATGTAAATCTTTGTTAACAACGGCAACGACACTACGTCGGCCCGGTGAGGTGGGTTTCATTTTAACGAGAGCCATCAGTTCACCTCCGCAGTTGTTAAGTCTATGTCCTGGCCTGGCTTAAGGCATACGTAGGCCTTTTTCCAGTCCTTACGTTGCCCAAGTCGTTGGCCGGTTCGCTTCTTCTTGCCCTTCACGTTGACCACTTGCACACTGTCAACATCCTTTTTAAAAAGCATCTCAACGGCTGACTTAATCTCCGCTTTAGTGGCGTCCGTAGTCACACGAAATACAAATTGGCTTCTAGAATCGGCCAACTCGGTTGCTTTCTCCGAAACTACAGGCCCTAAAATCACCTTTAGCAATCTCTCTTGACTGAACTTCAACTGACTCATGATAAAGCCTCCTCTAGTTGAGCAATCGCTTGCTTGGTGATAACGACCTTTTCGAAATGAAGCAAACTGACTGGGTCAGCCTGTTTAGGCGTTAAAACATCAACCGCATGAAGATTCCTTGCTGCTAAGTACAAGTTTTCGTCCGGATCGTCCGTCACAATCAATGCACTGACTAAACCTAAATCCTTGATTTTTTGACTGAGCAATTTAGTTTTAGGGGCTTCAATACTGAACGCATCTACGACAACTAACCTGTCTTCTCTGACTAATTGTGACAAAATTGATGCAACACCAGCCCGATACATTTTTCTATTTATTTTCTGCGAAAAATTCTCGTCAGGACTTGATGGAAATGCCTTACCACCACCCCGCCAAATTGGGCTACTAGCTGAACCCGCTCGTGCACGACCAGTTCCCTTTTGCTTCCAAGGTTTCCGCCCGGAACGCGTTAAATCTCCCCTCGCTTTTTGAGCGCGAGTGCCGCTTCTTGCATTCGCAAGAAAAGAAACCACCAATTGATGGATCAAGGACTCGTTGTAGTCTCTTGCGAACAACGTATCTGAAACCTGAATAGAATCCGATTCTTTACTAGAACTAGTTATAACTTTTAATTCCATCATTACACTCCCTTCTTTATTGAAGGAGTGACCACGACGTCAGAGCCGTCCGCTCCAGGCACCGAACCTTTTACGAATAATAAATTTCGCTCTTTATCGATCTTCACTAACTGAATGTTCTGGGCCGTGCGTTTGACTGAACCTAAGTGCCCGGCCATTTTTTTGCCGGGAAAGACACGACCAGGATCTTGGTTCATGCCTGTTGACCCGTGAGCGTTGTGGGTAATCGATTGACCATGACTGGCTCTTTGAGATGAAAAATTGTGTCGCTTAATAGCGCCAGCAAATCCTTTACCCTTCGTAATGCCGGAAATATCTACGTACTTGATCTCTTCAAAGAGGCCAGGCTCTAGTATTTGGCCTAGATCCAAAGTTGAAGGGGAGCTAGATCCAAATCTAAATTCGTGAAATCCTCGGGCACTGTCCACACCTGCTTTCGCGAGGTGGCCAGTAATAGCCTTGTTGATTCTGCTGCGCCTGCGCTCACCATATGCAACTTGAATGGCACTGTATCCATCATTCTCTGCAGACTTAACTTGTGAAACTCGATTATTCGAAACATCAAGAACAGTTACCGGAACGGAATCACCGTTTTCAGTAAAAATTCTGGTCATTCCAACTTTGCGACCAATCATTCCTATCGTCATTATTATTTCCTCAATTGAGGGACTCACTTCAATTGGCGAGTCTTAAATTATTCAACATATCAAGAACTAGAAGCTCCGGACCTATACAAATTACAAATTACAAATTACAAATTACAAATTACAAATTACAACTTAATTTCTACATCCACTCCAGCTGGCAGATCAAGCTTCATCAACGCATCTACTGTTTTGTCAGTAGGGTCAATAATATCCATCAACCGCAGATGTGTACGCATTTCCAACTGCTCTCGTGATTTCTTATCTACGTGGGGGGATCGAAGTAAATCGAACCGCTCTATTCGTGTCGGCAAAGGAACAGGGCCCTTAACAACAGCCCCTGTACGTTTAGCGGTTTCCACGATCTCAATGGCCGATTGATCAATCAACTTATAATCAAAAGCCTTCAAGCGAATTCGTATTTTTTGGTTATCCATTCAATTATCTCTTAAAAGGGTCAAAACGCATAAGCGAAAGACCAATTAACTTTATTCCGTGACTTTAGAAACGACACCAGCACCTACGGTGCGGCCACCTTCTCGAATCGCGAACCGAAGTCCCTCTTCCATCGCTATAGGCTGAATCAACGTCACCTTCATCTGAACGTTATCTCCAGGCATAACCATTTCGGTACCCTCTGGCAAATCACATGAACCAGTCACATCGGTCGTTCTAAAATAAAACTGGGGACGATATCCATTAAAGAATGGTGTATGTCGTCCACCCTCATCTTTACTTAAAATATAGACCTCAGCGTCAAATTTAGTGTGTGGCGTAATAGATCCCGGCTTCGCCAACACCTGGCCACGCTCAACATCCTCACGCTTCGTACCCCGGAGGAGCACACCAACGTTATCGCCAGCTTGACCTTGGTCGAGCAGCTTACGGAACATCTCAACACCCGTACACACCGTCTTAACCGTGTCTTTCAAGCCAACAATCTCAATCTCTTCGTTAACCTTAACGATACCTCGCTCAACACGACCCGTCACTACCGTACCACGACCTGATATAGAGAACACATCCTCTACCGGCATTAGGAATGCCATGTCTAACGTACGCTCGGGCTCAGGTATATATGAGTCTAACGCTTCAGCTAGCTTCATGATCGCAACTTCACCATGCTCGCCTGTATCGCCCTCAAGCGCTTTCAGCGCAGAGCCAGTTACGATCGGCGTATCATCACCTGGGAAGTCGTACTTAGAGAGTAACTCTCGTACTTCCATCTCAACCAACTCAAGCAACTCCTCATCGTCAACCATATCGGCTTTATTTAAAAAGACGATGATATAAGGCACACCCACCTGACGCGCAAGCAAGATATGCTCACGAGTTTGCGGCATTGGACCATCTGCAGCAGAAACTACGAGAATCGCTCCATCCATCTGAGCCGCGCCCGTAATCATGTTCTTCACATAATCAGCGTGCCCTGGACAGTCAACGTGGGCGTAATGACGACCTTCGGTCTCATACTCAACGTGCGACGTGTTAATCGTAATACCTCGAGCTTTCTCCTCAGGCGCATTATCAATCTGGTCGTAACCCTTTTGCTCACCACCCGTCTTGGCTGCCAGCACAGTTGTAATTGCAGCCGTCAGCGTTGTCTTACCGTGGTCAACGTGACCAATGGTCCCAACATTCACGTGCGGTTTTGTCCGCTCAAACTTTCCCTTTGCCAT
>CAJQMS010000036.1 GCA_905479505.1 uncultured Burkholderiales Genera incertae sedis bacterium
TTAATTTTTCAATTGCGCTCTGACATTTAAACGCTAACACTGCTTTAAAGCCTTTGCGAGTCAGCACTATCGGCAGGCAGAGAAACATCGCAATTCCCATCAACAAAAAAGCGAGATATTTAGCATCCCCAAGTACAGGCATCAAGTACTTATACAAAAAATGTAGCTCTGGCAACACAAGAATAACCCAACCCGCAACACCGATAAGCGCCATCGCACTCATAATGTTGCCGTCTGCAGCATACCTTTTAGTTTTACTCAAAATCACGTTCTCCCAAACTTAACTTGAGACTCCATGGTAACTCGACAATGCAAATGAAAACATATCCCATACCGGATTAAGTCATCAGGCGTTAACTTACTTCGCGAAATAAAGTAGCGGTGCTTTATACCTCTAGTAGTCGCATTTCAATTAGCCAATAATAGGGTTAAAAATAGCTACTAACTCGCCAACAGCTCCGTTAGGGTCATCTTTGAAAGGAATCATGAGTGATTGTCTTGCTTCTTTGCTGGGAATCGAATTCAAAAGAAAATCAGTTCGATTAGCAGGGTTACCAAGGACGTAAATTTGAGTAACTAATTCTTTTGACCCCTTTGAGATTCGCAGATGGATATGTGGTGCACGCCCTGGGTAGGCTACTGGCTTAATCGTCTTAAATCGAAACTGCCCTTTATCATCTGTCATCGTCTTTCCATATCCCTGAAAAAAAGGATCCTTGCCGCCACCATCGCTTGGATGATGATATCCTCCGAATGCATCACATTGCCAGATTTCGATATTCGCTTTAGGCACGAAGCTTCCATTTAGGCTATACACTCGGCCATAAAGATTAGTGACATGACCACTAGCCCGACCTTTTTTTCCCTCTACGAAAGTAAGATCCGAGTCACTATCAAGCGGAGGCGTTGAGGGGTAAAATGGACCTAAGCTCTGTCGTGGCGTGACCCTAGCCAAGGCGAAATTGGCTGCAGAAAAAGTTACTAAGCCAGCTAGTCGATGCAAAAAGTATCGCTTTCCATATTTAATCATCTAACCACCTGTCGCGTTCATACTGGTGCACCTCGAATATTGATTCTCAAAACATAAATTTTGAGAAACGGTCATCGATTTATTTTCCTGATTTAACTAGCCTAATCCTCGACCCAACACTTGTATTCCTCTTCGTCTTGCATCACACAATAAACAAGTTCACCTTTCCATCTCAACGCGAGACGTAGGCCATCGTCATACCCTGAGGCGATCGTTTCCCCGTTTAATAGAACCTCGCGGGACTCAGCCGGCGAAAGTTTCTTAGCATTTACGCCAATAGAAAATGACACGCCGAGGACCACAAAAAAAACAGACAAAAATTTATTCATAGATTACTCATTCTTTTTTCTAAAATACCTCAATACATAATGCGACAAATAACATCAACTGACACTTCATTAGAGACCAACCTGACTGACACAATTAAAACGTGTTCCTAACTCTTCCAGCTCGGATCAATCTTATCCAGCAGGCGGATATAAGCCGGCCACTCTGGATGACGAACCGCAGCGCCAGCTTGCGCATCCCCGCCCTCAAACTGGTTACGGGTATGTCGCATCACATCATCACTTATTTTGCTGATGGACCCGCCGGACGCCATTGCTCGTAATTGAATTTCAGCATTACGAATGAAAACACCATGCCGAATGAAAGCCCATGCTACCGATGAGCCCGCCGTTATTAAGCCATGATTCTTTAGGACCAGCGTGTGTTTATCCGTCCCCAAGGAGCTACAAAGTCGCTCTTGCTCACCATCATCCAGCACGATGCCCCCAAAATCGTGATACCCCACGCGCTCAAATAATTGACAAGCCTCCTGCACCATTGGTACGACCTCTACATTTAAGGCTGTCATGCTCTGACTGAATGGCTCATGGGTATGCATCACGCAATGCAAATCATCGGGCCGAGCCTGATGTACCGCAGAGTGGATCAGATACCCGGCTCGATTAACGGGCCAACCATCGTCCTTACCCACTTTATTGCCATCAAGGTCTATCACAACTAAATTGGACGCCGTAATTTCGTCGTAGCGAAGCCCGAAAGCATTGATTAAAAAAGTATCGGTACCGGGAATACGCAGCGTAATGTGGTTATATACAACACTGGTCCAGCCATACATGTGCGTAAGCCTGTAACCGGCCGCCAAGTCAACCCGCGCGTGCCATTCATTATCACTCATGCCCTTAGGCGTGTCGGGGTAGGATTGATGCAAGTCTTCGATAGTTACCTTCATTATCTTTTCTTCTTTCATTTGATCAACCAAAACGATGTTGAAATTTCATTCCCTCAGTTTGATTGACGTCTAGTTGGAACGAATCTTGGTTTAATTATATGCCAACACGACCGTCCCAATACTTATCGTCACGCAGTTTTCTGGGAACAGCACACGCATCAATATGGATACTACAGATAGCTAAGAAGTTGTAAATAAAAAAATGTCACTAATCATATAACGCTCGCTATTAGGGAATTATCAAGTTAGTCACGATCACAAAATACTTTGTAGCGCATTCCGAAACACCTCAAAATTCTCGATTTGAGGTGCATGTCCATAGTCGCCCAGCTCTATCACGTTGACATTAGGGCTGTGTTTCTTGATAGCGATACCTAACTGATCGTATCGACCTAGCTCATAATCCACACCCACCCTCTTCCAATGGCGACCTGGCCCGGTTCGGTCCCTCGTACCGATAATTAAATTTGCCGGCATTTCAAAATATTTGAATTCTTCAACCACAGGGCCAGTAAAAATCATGTCGTAAACGCGAGCACTTACCTTAGCCAGCTTATTCCAGTCCGGTCCATTTACCCACCCCAAGAGAGGAGCCGCTAATGCTTCGAACTCCTCATTCCATTCGCCGTCGTAATAGTATGTCTTTTGATAATTTCGGACTCGATCAGCCGTAAGCGTCAACTCCCTTTGATAGAAAAAATCGATATCCTTATACTCAACATATCGAAGATAGTTCTCTAACCCTAAAGGGTTCAACAGCGTAACTTTCTGCGTGAGGTTTGGATACAAAAGGGCAAAACGAGCAGCCAACATGCCACCCATGGAGTGTCCGATAACATGAACTGAATCTATATGAAGATGTTCTAGTAAACCTTTGGTATTCTGCGCCAAAGCCTCAAAACTATATTGATAATCAATGGGCTTTGACGACTTCCCAAAACCTATTTGGTCAGGAATGACCACGCCGAAGCCCATCTCATGCAACATGTTAGCGGTCTCTTTCCAGTATGCACCATTGAAGTTTTTGCCATGGAGCAGCATCACTGAACCAACCGCTAACGTCTTAGGAGCGAGATACATATAAGCCATTTCCAAGCTTTCCCCCTGAGAAGAAAACCTATACCTACTCACCTCATATGGGTATTGGTATGCGCTCAGAGACTCGTCAAACGACAACGCTGAGAGATGTTCGGTGTCGTTTGCTACAGCCGTATGCACGTTTAAAGTACTTATGATTAACACGCCAAAGATTAAAAAAATGGACAACACCCTAGTCATAAACAGATACCTCTTAAAAAAATGTCATAGAACACACTTCAGTTAACGAATGAACTGGTCCACAAAATCACCTCCTAGACCAATCTCTTCGTAATGCGATCGGCACATATTAATTTTTGTGAACACGTCCTCGTATCCAACAGTCTCACCATCTTCATTCAGGTACAGCATAGCTCCGTTGACGTTGAACATTGTGATCATTTCATCAACGCCCTCATCAACGACTAACGTATGAACCTCGCCTGGCGGTTCATAAACAAAGCCCCCTTCCTCTGCGATCCAATCGTGCTCCAAATATCGCCAACTGCCTTTTATCACCAATCCGTAAACAGCCATGGCGTGGCGATGCCTCGACAAGACGCCACTTTTTCGCACACGTAATAAATTGAACCACCCTCCCGAAACAGTATTCAACATGAGTGGTCGAAAATGAACTCCTGGAGCCTGAGGAACCCACACTTTGTCATCATCAGGAATTGCTTTTTGAACAATCTCTTTTTGCATGCCTATTACGTTCATTAAATTTGAATCTTGCAAGTTCACTGCTAACCCTTTCAAAAAGTATAAAATCTAAGCCAGTTAAAATTAAAGCGACCATCATACCGAAGAGCCAAGCAACACAAAAGTTCAAATGACAATGATCTGAGCGCGGAACGTGTGACAAGAATCCAACTGCTCATTTGATTGATAACGAAAACATCAGATCCAGTAATGATGTTTGTAGCAAGAATGGTCTAGAAGGAAGGCACGATAAAACGGGACCTGGAACGAGTTATTTAATAAGCACTCGAAAACCTAATCGAAGAAACTTTTCAATTTCCTCAGATGCAGCGCCTGTCTTGCGGAAGCATAAGGCACTCCTAAACTGCGCAGATATGAAGGCCACTAGAGAAGCCGTATCTGCTATTTCCTGAATTTCACCTAAATCCTTAGCTCGATCGACCCAATTGTGTAATTGCTCGAAATATTCCTTATTAAGGTCATCGATTTTTTTTGCAGTGGCAGTTCCAAAATCTAATCTCGAATGAAACATATCGAGATGAAGACAACCCTCTGGGCAATCCCTTAAATGAACATAACGCTTTTCTCTATTAAAAAACTCCAAAACTTCCTCCAACCCATCAATGAAAGGCTGGTCTTTCTTGAGGATTTCAAAGAAAGGAACACAAATAATCTTTCGATAAGCCTCTAACGACGCACTTTTTAACCCGTCTTCACTTTGAAACTCTCGATACAAACCAGGCTTGGATATACCCGCTCGTTTGCAGATATCGTTAATAGACACTTTCTCGACACCGTCCGCCCAGTAACTGTTAACAGCCGTTTGCAATGTCTTTTCTCGATCGAAGGTCTGTGGACGACCGCGCGGAATTTTATTGGGCGACATCATATAAATATAATTCCCCTGACTGTTATTTTAAAACGCATTGCCATTGGATTACGGTTTCATACCAACTAGTATCTTAATCAAGTATAACACCCTTAACGCTTCATTCCACCGATAATTCCGACGATTATAATGCGGTGAGGAGCACTCCTCGGAGTACACTAGTCCAACGATTCGCACCTCGGATCCCACTGTAGATATTGACAAAATCTCCCGAAAAAAACCGGCCGCTGGGTAGCCGTAGGGACAAAGACTATATTTGCCTAACGAGGAAGCTATGGATAAAAAAACCACCAATGAGCAGTAATATACCCCCGAAGAAGCTTATCCAGAAACCGAATTCATATTTTTCAGCAAAGAAAAACGGAAGAAAGAAAAGCCAGGAAACAGGCACTCCGACCATGATGCTTTTGGCGAATGTGATGCTGGCAGACGCATCTCGATGCTCGAGGTGAGAAAAAGCTAGTGCCAATATTGACGCCAGTGGGAGCGCAATGATGAACCCAGCCAACTCCGGCTTTCTCCCTGCCAGCCAAGCACTAAAGGCAATTGCAATCGCAGCGACCCCAATCTTAAGCGTAAATAACCACATTATTTTTTATAAGTCACTCACTGAGCAACAATCCTCATGATATTTTAAGCAATGGTCCTAGAGCATTAACTTTTTGCCGCCTGAATTAGCGCGACAAATCTTGCCACTCATATCTGCCTTCGCTAACAGCGCCACTCAGGGAGCAGGCATTTTCAAGATACTACGACAAACAGGAATAGGCATGAGTTCAAAAATTGGATCGTTATCATTTAATCGGACTTTGTCGTTTCCACTTTGAATGTATTTGATTTGCAACACGTGCGATTCAAATGATGGGGTGTCTCTCAAAGAGGCCGCGTTCGTGTTTAATTTGTGGATCAACAGACGCCGCTCATCTTAGACTTAAGATGACTATCTATCCAATTTTTTATTTAACCTTGAATATGCCTTGCAACCTTGTTTTTCTTCTAGTTCGCAAGCCATCTCCAAGAACTTTAACGCTTGAATATTGCTTTTCGGTACACCTTCACCATATTCGTACATCGATCCCAACATAAGACAACTGTAGGAGCTACCTCCATCACATGCCTTTTCGTAATATGAGATCGCTTTTGCGTGATCTTGAGGAATACCGTCGCCCCATTGATACAGAGAACCTAATAAGCTACAGCTGAATATCACGCCGTCGTTACAAGCCATCTCATGGGATTTAGCATCGGATTGGGCAAAGCTTTTAAATGCAAATAAAAGCATTATGAGTGGAAGGAGTCTATTCATTTTTCGCTTATATGATCTCAAAATTTAGTTTGCACCAAGACCGGAGCTCACCCAGCACGAACTGTTTATCGAACGCAAGATTTTAATATAAAAACCATCGGACCAGGATGACCCAGAAGTACCAATTAAAATAATAACGGTGAACTAATATTTATCAAGCAAATTCCTCACTTGAAAAACATTCAAAACAACTCATAGTCATCAATAAATGGTTGGGCATTACCAAGATTTC
This sequence comes from uncultured Burkholderiales Genera incertae sedis bacterium, assembly GCA_905479505.1. Taxonomy (GTDB): domain Bacteria; phylum Pseudomonadota; class Gammaproteobacteria; order Burkholderiales; family Eutrophovitaceae; genus Eutrophovita. The sequence continues at coordinate 6,474 of CAJQMS010000036.1, forward strand.
TTTTCCTAAACAGATGGCAACCCGGACAGGGCCATTGCGAGCTCCTCTTCGCTGTAACTCATATCTGTTAACTTACCTGCAAAATAATCAGTATAAGCCTGCATATCGAAATGACCATGTCCACATAAGTTGAAAAGTATCGTTTTAGACTTACCTTCTTTTTTACATTTCATAGCCTCAACTATTGCTCCCTTGACGGCATGATTTGCCTCTGGCGCTGGAATAATACCTTCCGCTCGAGCAAACTGAACTCCAGCTTCGAATATTTCTAATTGAGAATAAGAAACCGCATCAATTAACCCCAGGTCCTTGATATGCGAGACCAACGGAGCCATGCCGTGATAGCGAAGCCCCCCTGCATGAAATGCCGGCGGAATAAACGATGACCCTAGGGTATGCATCTTCACAAGCGGCGTCATTTGTCCGGTATCACCAAAGTCATACGCATACTGTCCCTTAGTTAACGAGGGACAAGCTGAGGGCTCGACCGCCACGATTTCTATGTCGCTTCCGCCGCGCAGCTTTTGACCTAAAAATGGGAATGCAATCCCAGCGAAATTCGAACCCCCACCAGTACAGCCAATAATGACGTCAGGGTAGTCCCCAGCCATTTCCATTTGTTTAATAGACTCCAGACCAACAATGGATTGATGCATCAACACATGATTAAGAACCGATCCAAGCGCATACTTTGTATCGTCATTCGTCGCCGCTATTTCAACCGCCTCCGAGATCGCGATACCTAATGAGCCGGAACTCTCCGGGTCTTTTTCTAGAATCGCTCTCCCAGAGTTCGTAATCTCAGAGGGGCTGGCAATACATTTCGCTCCAAAACTCTCCATCAAAGCCTTACGGTAAGGCTTGTGCTGAAATGAAACCTTGACCATGAAGACCTGCACATCGATACCAAACAATGCGCCAGCGTAAGCTAAGGATGAGCCCCATTGTCCAGCACCAGTTTCTGTAGTGATTTTTTTAACGCCCTCCTGAGCGTTATAAAACGCCTGAGGGACAGCAGTATTCGGCTTGTGCGAACCGGAAGGACTCACGCCCTCATACTTATAATAAATCTTTGCGGGAGTATCTAGAAGTTTCTCCAAATTTCTCGCTCGATATAAAGGTGCAGGTCTCCATTGCTTATAAATACTTCGTACTGGGTCTGGTATTTCGATTTCCCGCTCGGTTGAAACCTCTTGCATAATGATTTCCATCGGGAAAAGTGGCGCTAAATCATCCGGACCGATCGGTTCTTTTGTCCCAGGATGTAACGGCGGCGGGAGCTGCTCAGGCAGGTCCGCTACCACGTTATACCAATGCTTTGGAATTTCGCTCTCTGGTAATAAATATTTGACGGTGTCCGACATACAGCCCCCCTTAAAAATAGAAAACTCTGGATATTGTGCACTTGTCCAAACTTTATATTAGTGCTCTGCTCGATATTGAGCAACACTAAAAACTCTCTCTCTTTACTTTTTTGACCGCTCAGCTCGTATGGTGCGGCGCCATGCGCAGCGCTCGTTGAGCTTTTTACCTCGATGCGGTCAGGAGCGATACCAGCAAGAGCGGCAGCCAACAAGTCACGGATACGATATACAAAACTGACCGTGTCATAATAATTCGTTGTAAAGACAAAATTATTGATCCTTAAATTTATGGAAAAACCATTTTCACCAGCCTGCGAGCGCAATCAAGACGCAATACTGCGAGCACTTTTACCGAAGCTTAAAGCAACCCGTAAGCTGCTAGAAATAGGATCTGGAACTGGCCAACACGCCGTATATTTCACTAAACATATGCCATGGTTGGACTGGCAGTGTAGCGATATCCAGGAAAATTTATCGGGTATTACGGCTTGGATTCATGAAGCTCGTTTGAATAACTTACCTGACCCAATACCCTTAGACGTCTCGGTAACTCACGTCACGCAAAAATATGACACGATATACTCCTGTAACACGCTGCACATTATGTCTACAAGCGAGGTTGAAGCTCTTTTCAATCTCGCTGGCACAATCGCCACAGATGACGCCGGGTTATTGATTTACGGTCCTTTTAAGTATGGAGGAAAGTACACCGCTGATAGTAACGTCAATTTTGATCAATGGTTAAAGGAACGAGACCCTAAAAGCGGAGTTCGCGATTTTGAATGGGTTAACACGCTCGCAAATAAAGCGGGATTTAAATTCATTACCGATCAAGCAATGCCTGCAAACAATAACCTCTTATATTGGCGTCGTAGATCGAGTAGTTCATTAATCTAAAACGACGTCACAACCTAAATCCTAATCCTCTGCAGGACTAGTCGATTAGATGGGTAAATGTGTAGCTTAAACTTAAGGAACTAGAGTCGTAACTTAGTCCTCTCAATCGCTTTTCCCCACCCTGACTTAAGCTGGCGGCGAACCTCTAGATTCATCGTTGATTGGAATTTTGCCTCCAACTGCCAGTTCTTGCCGATGTCTCGCAGATCACTAAAAACACCGTCCGCCAACGCGGCAAGCATGGCAACTCCAACCGCGGTGGTTTCAGTGACCGACGGACGCTCCACAGTCAAATCGAGCAAATCCGACAAACGTTGCAAAAACCAATCATTTGTCGCCATTCCCCCGTCAACTCTGACAGCTTTTGGTGTCACCCCATCGCACGCCAACGCATCGAACAAATCACAAGTCTGATAAGCGACCGAATCAAGTGCTGCTTTAATGAAATCATTTGGGCCAGTATCACGAGTAATGCCGAAAACAGCTCCTCGAGCTTCCGGCACCCACCATGGTGCACCCAAGCCTGTAAAAGCCGGGACCATGTATAACTCGTCATCACCTGATTTTTGCGCCCTTACGGAGGTCTCGGATGCATGTTTGATAAGCCCCATTCCATCACGAAGCCACTGAACAACAGCGCCAGCGACAAAAATTGAGCCCTCAAGGGCATAGGTTCGCGTACCACCCACTTGCAGTCCAATTGTTGAAACGAGACGATTCGATGAGCGCACTAGTAAATCACCTGTGTTCAACATCAGAAAACCACCTGTGCCGTATGTGGACTTAATATCCCCGGGCTCGAAGCAAGCTTGGCCCACAGCGGCACTCTGTTGGTCACCAATTGAGGATAAAATCTTCAACTGATCGCCCTCCAGTACGCTTGTGTCAACATCAATATTGGTACAGTCACGTACTTCGCCCAATATAGCTTCAGGCACATCAAAAAGCTCGCACAAACCCCTGTCCCATTGCCCGGACCTGATGTCAAATAATGAAGTGCGAGCCGCGTTTGTCGCATCGGTCAAATGGAATTTTCCGCCAGTGAGGCGCCAAATCAAGAATGTTTCAATAGTGCCAAAAGCTAAGTCTCCTCGCTCCGCTTGCTGGCGAGCACCCGGTACATTATCTAATATCCATCTGACCTTACTCGCGCTGAAATAAGGGTCAATCAATAAACCTGATCGCTCGGAAACAAAAGTTTCATGTCCCGCCGATGACAACTCTCCACAAAAAACGGAGGTGCGTCTATCCTGCCAAACTATTGCGTTGTATACAGGTATCCCTGTGCCTCTATTCCAGATGCATGTCGTCTCCCGTTGATTAGTAATACCCATCGCCTTGACTTTATGACCTTGTCTTCGCGCTTCGGCAGTCGCTTCGGCAATCACCTCAATGCAAGTCTGCCAAATTTCTTCTAAGTCATGCTCAACCCAACCATCTTGGGGGAATATTTGCTTAAATTCCTTTTGTGCCAAACAGATCAAGCATCCCGAGGTGTCGAATACAGCCGCCCGCGTGCTCGTGGTGCCTTGATCAAGTGCGAGATAAGCTGTTGTCATAAACAAATAAAAGGTGATTCATATAACTAATTTTAATAAATCGGGATTAAAGCACTGTTTACAGACATCAGATTAACACTCATTGACAACACATCATCCATAATCGGATACTAAGTGTGGATACTTTATGAGGGGGACGTGATGCAAACTGTCAAGCAACTGGTCAACTCGAAAGCACACAGACTTTTGTCAATTCAACCCGACAAGACAGTTTACGATGCGCTTAAAAAAATGTCCGAACACGACGTCGGCGCTCTCATCGTATTACGAGAGGAAAAACTTGTGGGCATATTTTCCGAGCGAGACTACGCTCGTAGAATCATTTTAGAAGGAAAAACGTCCAAACAAACGCCGGTATCTGACATCATGTCTACTCAAGTTATTTGCGTTAGTCCTGACAGGACTGCGGACGAATGCATGGCACTTATGACTGAAAAGCGTGTGAGACATCTACCGGTTATTGAAAATAATTTGGTCGTAGCTCTAATTTCTATTGGGGATGTCGTTCGGGAGTTGATCTCGGATCAGAAACAAACTATCGAACAACTCGAACAATACATTATGACCTAACTGGGGTTGGACACACCGTCGGGATCTAACGTCTATGCGGTGGTTTCCATTCGACCGGATTAACATAAATAATTGAACCGTCAACACTGACCATCACATCCGAATCCTGAATGTTTATCTGGATCCTCATTGAGCGTTGCGCAAGAGCTCCTATGCCTTTGCTCTCGCTTTCGGGGATGTTAATGACCTGAAGATTATTAAATCGCGTGGTACTGTTTTTGATTTTCTCCCACCACATATCTGCAGCCTTGCCGCCATAGCAGTAAACAATAACCTCGTTGGCTTTGCCACAGGACTGGCGAACGATCTTTTCGCTAGGAAGCCCCATTGCTACCCATAACTCAAGTTCACCAGCTAAACTTTTCCGCCAAATATCGGGCTCCTCATCCGTTGAAAGCCCCTTCGAAAATTCTAAGCGTTCATGAGCATTGAGCGCAAAAGCGAGAATGCGACACATCAAACGTTCATCCGTCTCTGACGGATGCTTAGCGATAGTCAAATGATGTGTACCATAGTAGTGGCGGTCCATATCCGAAACAGAAAGTTCAGCTTTGTAGATTGTTGCTTTTTGCGCCATGATTAAATCCGAATTAAAAAAAATATATCGGCTAATGGACGCCACTATCTGTCAGTCGCCACCTCAATAAACCGAGCCGAGATGTTATCACTTAGAACGAAAATAAATAAAAAAACATCATGCAACGAAGTGAGGTGGAGTAGTCTGTTCAAACAGTAAACTATAAATGGAGGCTAACTCTCTTGTTAATCGCAATCTTTATCATCTTCGCATTACAGCTATTCGGAGAAGCTCTCCAACAGATTTTCGAGCTAGCGATACCAGGCCCCGTCATCGGCCTCATACTGTTACTTGCTTCATTGATTTTAACCAAATCGAATTTTAACCCCAGGTTTTTCACACTCCGTAAAAGCCTTATAAGCACATCCGAACACCTACTCGGTTATCTTTCATTGCTATTTGTTCCTATAGGTGTTGGAGTGGTGATGCACCTTCAACTCCTCGAAACCCAAGCACTTCGGATTCTGCTGGTGATTCTTCTCGGGACGATCAGCACTATGATTTTCACATCATGGTTTTTTTCTAAACTACATAAAAAAGAAAACCATGAGTGAGAGTACGAAACTTTACGAAGTTTGGGTTTACCTCCAAGCTGAACCACTATTTTGGTTAACCTTAACAATTGGCGCCTATCTATTGGCAGATCAGATTTACAAATCCTGCAATCTGTTTCCGATACTTAACCCTGTAGCGTTGAGCATCATGATTGTAAGCACCTGTCTCATCGTGTTCGAAGTCGAATACGAACGGTACTTTGACGGTGCGAAATTCATTCACTTTCTCCTAGGTCCTGCTACGGTCGCCTTAGCGATACCGATATATTTAAACTGGAACGTTGTTCTGCAGGCTAAGAAGGCAATTATATTTACCGTATTAATCGGGGGATTTTTTGCGTTATGCGCCACCTATGGTTTGGCTGTTCTTTTGGGACTCGATATAACGACAATAAAAACACTTCTTCCGAGGAATGTGACCGCACCCATAGCAATGGGTATATCTGAGGT
>CAJQMS010000037.1 GCA_905479505.1 uncultured Burkholderiales Genera incertae sedis bacterium
TAATTCAGGTTTTAGAAAATGCTAAAAAATTGGAGAAGGAACTCGTTCGTCTTAAATCCAAAATGGTTTCAGGCCAAGGTGCAGACATTGCTTCTAGGGCTACATTGATAAATGGAATCAATGTGCTGGCAACTGTACTTCCGGACTCAGATGCTGTTTTATTACGTCAAACGATTGATCAGTTAAAAGTCAAGTTGAAGTCTGCAGTGATCGTTTTGGGCACAGTGATTGGAGAGAAAGTTATTTTGATTGCTGGGGTAACTGATGATCTAACTGCAAGAATAAAGGCCGGGGAATTAGTTAACTACGCCGCCAATCAAGTTGGTGGGAAAGGTGGCGGTCGTCCTGATCTAGCTCAAGCCGGTGGTGACAAGCCAGATGAATTAGATGCAGCTATCCGATCAATACCCGGGTGGATCTCTGAGCGTACAAAATAGAATTAATTTTGAACTTAATACTTATCTAGCGTCGGGAACGATAGATGAGGGGCTTCATCTGCTAGAGCGTTTTTAAAATCAGTCATGATTCTTGTCAGTCCAGACTGAGTATCGGCCTCGAAACGTAGGACGATAGTGGGTGTTGTGTTCGACGCTCGTGCTAAACCAAAACCACTTCGGTATTCGACTCGGATGCCGTCTATCGTTATTTTTTGTAGGGCTGAATCAAAGTGGGAAGAAGTCTTTAGTTTCTCCGTCAGTGTAAAGTTCTCGCCTTCTTGGCATTGGATTTGTAATTCAGGCGTTGAAATTGATTTTGGTAATTCGTTAAACGATGAGTCTACAGATAACTGCTTACTTAAATATTCTAAAAGACGTGCGCCTGCATAAATTCCATCATCAAACCCGTACCACCGTTCGTTGAAGAAGAAGTGTCCACTCATCTCGCCGCCTAATAAAATCTCAGATCTCTTCATTTCAGCCTTAATAAGGGAATGACCCGTTTTCCACATTTTGGGTTTCCCACCGCGCTGGGAAATCCAGTCCCCCAGGTCTCTCGAACACTTAACGTCATAAATGATTTCTGCACTCTTATGGCGAGCTAACAAATCATCCGCAAACATCATCATTAAACGGTCCGGATAAATGATCTCCCCTTGTTTCGTGACAACGCCTAAACGGTCTGCGTCACCATCAAAAGCCAATCCTAACTCGGAGTCACCATTGACAACATCATTAATCAGGTCTTGTAAGTTTTCTGGCTTAGACGGGTCTGGGTGGTGGTTGGGGAATAAGCCGTCCACATTGCAGAAAAGTTGCCTGACCTCACAGCCTATCGATTCGAATATTTCAGTCGCAAACAGGCCTGCTACGCCGTTACCGCAGTCGATTGTTATCTTCATTGGTCGACTCAATTGAATGTCATTTTGAATTCTATCGATATAACGGTCTCCAATATTCTCAGTCGTGACACATCCGTCTCCAATATCAAATTCTTTATTATTAATTCTATTTAGTAAGTTACGAATCTGTTCTCCGTAGATAGCATGACCATCTAGAACAATTTTTAACCCATTATATTCTGGTGGATTATGGCTACCTGTCACCATGACGCCATTACCAGTTTTGAGTGCGTGAGTGGCGAAGTATAGTCCTGGAGAGCTTGTTTGACCGATATCAATGACATCTACGCCAGTCGACGCTATTCCCTCAATGAGTGCTTTAGTGATCGCTGGGCCACTCAGTCTTCCATCACGACCTACACATACGGATTTACCATTATGGACCTGACTTCCAATTGCTTTACCAATCAATGTCACACCTTCGATTGTTAAGGTGCGATCTACGATACCTCGGATGTCATAAGCCTTAAAAATTGATGGGTTAATCTTCATAAAAAGTCCTTAAAGTAGTCGGTAATTTGGTTTGGTAACCAGGCAAGATTCCCTGGGAATGGCCCACGCATGTAGCCAACGTGACCGCCGGTTGCAGTTAAGTTTAGATTAATCTTGTTATTTGTCTCGACTAGTTCTGTAAGTTCACCTCCAGGTAAAAACGGATCATTCTCCGCATGAAGGATCAGTGTTGGTTTATCAATGGTTGGTAAAAATGGTTTGCTACTCGCGCGCGACCAATAATCATCGACATTATAGAATCCGTGGACAGGAGCGGTGAAGTTGTTGTCGAAGTCTTTAAGGGTTGCACATTCTCTTATGGATTTAACGGAAAGTGTTAAATGATGCGTTTGAATTTTTTGTATCGCTTTTATTTTGAGTGTTCTAAGGAAGTGGTTACCGTAGACTCTGTTGAATCCAGTGCTCAAGCGGTTCCCAGCGGCTGTTAAGTCGTAGGGAGCAGATATTGAAGCGGCGGCAGTAATACATCTTGCTTCTTCGTATTGTGCCTTTCCTAGCCAATTGAGGAGCACATTGCCTCCTAAAGAGAAGCCGGCAATAAATATCGGCCCTTCGGCCAACTGTTTAATCTTGGGTATGAGCCACTCTAATTCATCGCTATCTCCAGAATGATAAGCCCTCGGCAGATGATTAGGTGAGCCACTGCATCCTCTAAAATGCACGACACAACCGTTCCAGCCTAGTCTTTCAACATTTGTCATCAGGGCTCTAGCGTAGTGACTATTGGAGTTTCCCTCGAGGCCATGAAGCAAAACAACTAAAGGACTAAGAGGTTTTTTTTTAAGCCAGTCAAGATGAATAATATCTCCGTCTGGGGTGTCAATTGTTTGCCTATCGTATCCCCTCACTCCAAATATCTGACTCAGAAAAGGAAAGATGGTCTGTGCATGCCCTCCTCGAAGCCATTTCGGCGCATGATAAGTTTCGGGTTGTTTATTTTTTCGGCTCCTCACCCTTTATATTCTTTCCGTAAGCTTTAAAACTTCTTTCATGACCGCCCTCGGCTCTATCCCTGTGAGACACTTAGTGTGTCCAAGAGGGCAGGACCTTTCAAAGCATGGTGAGCAACTCATTGTGAGGCTTATGATTTTTGAATTTATCGATAACGGCGGCGTATATTGCGGGGAACTTGATCCAAATAATGCGATCAACGGCGTTCTTAAAGCTGCTGCTATGTGCATAAGCCCAGAGTCGTTTGTTACGACACATCTAGCACCCGAAATAATGTGTATGGCTTCTTTTAAACTCGTTTTGCTGGTTAGGTCCGTTGGCGAATATTTACTGTATTTGTCGATGGCTCTTCCAATTTCTGTATCTTTACTGTTTCCTAGTATGACTGGGTGAAGATCGTAGTGGGATATTCGATCAACGAGTTCGGCAAAGTGTTTGATAGGCCATCGTTTTGCCGCGCCATACTCCGCACCTGGGCACAAACATACATAAGCTTTTGTATTGTTGAGACCATATTTTCGCAATGCATGGCGAGCCTCATTTTTTTCAACACTTAGATGTGGGTACTCTGAAGATTTAATACAGCTTGTATTTTCCTTTTTTGCAAGTTGTAAATATTGATCAGCAAGAAGTGGGAAGCTGGTTTTATTGAGCACTACTCTTTGGTTGAGTAGACCGACTCTCGCCTCGCCAGTGTATCCGATGCGCTTCGGAATCCGTGCAAAAAAAGGTATTAGTGCGCTCTTAAAACTATTAGGCAAAACATAAGCTGCATCGTAGTTGGTGGATCTAAGAGATTGACCGATTTGCCATCGAGTCGCCAACTTTAACTCTCCATGTTCTAGAGGGTTGGCGATAATCTGACCTATTTCAGGCATTTGCTCAAAGATAGCGCGGAGAGCTGCGGTTGCAAAGACATCAATTGTTACTGGCTTAAATCTTTCGGATAGATTTTTAATTAGCGAATGTGACATCGTTGCGTCACCGAGCCAGGATGGTGCGATGATGAGAATGCGATCTATACGTGTGATTGTCTTCACCGGTTCACTATTTTCGCATTAGTAGTTGTGTCTGGATTATGGTTTGATGATCAGGCAATCGTCATCATTCTCGTATGACCTTAGACTATCAGATACTGCGCGCCGCAGTAGGGACATTGAGCTTTGTCATTATCATCAAAAGCTAGGACCACTCGAGGATGAAGGTCCCACGTTTGGGTGGAGTGAGGCGGACATGAGGCCGGTAAATTTCCTCGAGCAATTTCGATAACATTTTTGTTATTTTTTAAAGCCTCTACCTCTAACTCATTCGACATATGTGAGCCATTTATCGTATTTTTCTGATTCACCGTTAACAATATCAAAGAATTGTTTTTGAATAATCGCTGTAATTGGTCCGCGCGACCCCTGACCGATCATTCGCCGGTCTAATTCTCGGATAGGTGTGACCTCAGCTGCTGTCCCCGTAAAAAAGGCCTCATCAGCCGTATAGATGTCATCGCGCGTCAGGCGCCTCGATTCAACTCTAATTCCAGCTGACTCTGCGACAGTCAAGACTGTATCTCGCGTTATACCCATTAGTGCCGATGTGAGCTCAGGTTCGTAAATCGTATTGTTTTTTACTATAAACAAATTTTCCCCAGCCCCTTCGGCCACAAAACCATCGACGTCTAGTAATAACGCTTCATCGTAGCCCTCGTCTAACGCTTCTTGGTTCGCTAAGATTGAGTTTGCATAGGTTCCGGAATACTTGGCTCGACACATAGTTACGTTGACATGGTGCCTGGAAAAACTAGAAGTTTTAACACGGATTCCTTTCTCGAGCCCCTCACTCCCAAGGTATGCCCCCCATGGCCACGCTGCGATTGAGACATGAACAGTGGCTCCTCTAGGGGAAACCCCCATTTTTTCCGAGCCATAAAATCCGATCGGCCGTATGTAGCAAGACTCAAGATTGTTTTCACGAACGACGTCTATACACGCCTTTTCGATAACTGCTTTTTCATATGGCATCGGCATCATATAAATGTGAGCGGAGGCAAACAAGCGGTCAACGTGTTCTTTAAGGCGGAATATTGCCGGACCCCGCGGAGTACTATACGCTCGGAGTCCTTCGAAAACCGCTAAACCATAATGTAGTGAATGTGTGAGGACGTGAGTTGTGGCCTCTCGCCACGGGACAAATTCGCCATCGTGCCATATTGTTCCATCTCTATCTGCCATGGACATAATTCCAAATCCCCCAATCAATCATTAACGCTTTATTTAAAACCCAAAATTTTAGCGCATATTCACGCTGACGTCGTGACTTAAACGTAAATCTAGTGAGATATATGACAAACAAGATGGATTTGAGGTCATAATTTGTTTAATCTTATTTAAATCGCTGCATTATTACCTGGCCTAAGCTTTGTGTTTATCGCATCAGTACTCTGATTAAGAACAAAATTGAAATCTGTTAAAAAAAATTCCGTTAAATTTTTCACGGTTATTTGGACGCTCCTATTCGCATTGGTGTCTCTATCGATCATCGGCGTCTCCATAGTCAAATATTATTTTGTTCCCAATGCTGGTGATCACCTACATTGGGTCTCTGATAAATTGACACAGTCCATAGGGCAGACCGTCCAAATCGGCGACCTGAAGGGCCGTTGGGATGGATTGCACCCAAATTTAACGTTTTTTGACCTGCGAGTTATAGACTCTCGAGGCGATGTAAATTTTAGTATCGACAAACTTGAAGTGCGTGTTTCTACCTTATCTTTATTGGCAGGAAACATCGATTTATTGAATATAAAATTGTCCAGTCCGCTGTTGTCAATCAAGAGAAAAGTAAACAATTCCATTTGGGTAAGTGGGAAACAAGTATATCCCCATGAGGAGGATCAGGAAGGGCACTTGCTGCAGTGGTTGATACAGCAAAAACAGATTGAAATAGTAGGAGGATCGCTGAAGTTTTTGGATGAGACTTTAGAGGATTACTCGATGATGTTTAACGATATCGTGATTAGTGCGAAATTTTTGGAAGACACTGCGAACTTAACCTTGGTCAGCCAGGGAAAGAGTGATTGGTATGAATCGGTTAGGTTGAGTCTTGATGACGTTACTCTATCTAGCCTTGACGATAACACTCAGTTTTCGGGTACCCTGGCTTGGGAAGTTATGTCCCTACGATTGTCGCCGTTCATTAAGTGGCTGCCTAGATCACTTCAAGTTGATAACGCCACTTTGAATTCTCAAGGAGTTGCAAGTTTTGACGATCTGAGCTCAAACCGGATTTCTATGGACGTCAAACTAAATGATTTGGGATTGACGTCAAATGTAAATGTCGAATCTCTCTACCTTCCTCAGACGTCATTTAAAGCAAATTGGATTGCCTCCGATACTGGGCAGGAGGTAATGCTCTCAAATGTTTTTCTGTTGTTTGAATCTGGCCTGTCGAGTCATGTCGATTTTGTGCGTTTAACCAAAGATTTGCAAACCGGAAAAATCCAATTTGTGACGCGTGACTTGCAATTGGATATGGTCAAGTCAATCAGTAGAGGCTTAATTGATGATCAAGGTTACCTTGAATATGTTGAGCAAATTCTCCCGGGAGGAGTGCTTAATCTAATCGATGTATCCTGGATTGAATCTGAAGAATTCGATCCTGCCGGAAGTGTTGTTGCCCAAGTTAAATTCGAGAATTTTGGTTTTTACGGTTCAGATAATATTCCTGGGTTTCAAGGGTTTTCTGGTGCGGCAAGATATGAAGGTGATGAGTTCTTGCTCGATATTGATGCTAATGATGCATCGTTCGATGCCCCAAAGATTTTCTCACAGCCGCTTTATTTTTCTCGACTTCGGTCAAGCGCCTCAGGTACTAAAACAGCGACCGATTGGCAGATTAAAGTGAGTGATATACATTTCTCAAATGCCGATCTTAACGGTGCTGCAGCTGCTTACCTGAAGTTTCCGCATGGGCAAGGAGAGAAGATGCTGGAATTTCAAGCCCAAATTGAAAATGTAGATGCAAGTCGCCTATCATTTTATATGCCAAAAAAATTATTAAAAACTAAGGCGTGGATTAATAATCGTGTGTTATCTGGTTCAGCGAATAACTTAGTTATTAACGCCAAAGGGCCGATATCTCCGTCTTTTTTCAAAAGTGAGAGCAGTCAGTTTGAATTGGAAGCTGACGTGGAGGGTGGGGCTTTTGAGGTTGGTGGTGAATGGCCTAAGGTAGATAGGGTGAGTGGTTCTTTTAAATTAACCAAAAATGCAATATCGTTTTCCCCAGGAACCGCTGAGATTTTCGGCGTCGATATCTCTGACGGCGATCTATCGATTGGTCGCTTAGGCACCCCTGAAGTCTATTTTCAATGGGGTGGAAGGACAAGAGCGACAGTCTCTGAAATGGTCCAATACGTTAAAAAAAGCCCTATAAATAAAATGACGCAGGGTGTGGTGGCGGATGTGAAAGGAACAGGTATGGGCGTGCTTGAGCTTGTCTTGCGTATTCCCCTCTTAGATCGACGCAAAATGAGTGTCTCTGGCACATTGAAAATTGACGGCAAACAATTAGTGGTTAATGATTCAAGCCCCAGCCTTGAGGATGTAAAGGCAACTCTGCAGTTTGAAAATAGGAAGGTTCAGATTCTAAAAGCTAGTGCTATTGTGCTTGGAGGGCAAGTGAACTTATCATCTAGGGAGAGTGAAGCGGGCTTGGGTATCATCGACTTTCAATCCTCAATAGCTATTGAGGCGCTCTCGGATTATCTGGCTATCCCAATAGACCCTAAATACCTATCGGGCCAAATATCCTCTGTCGGAACTGTCAGCTCTGTATCAGATCGCTTATTTGTTGACGCAGACGCGAACTTATCTGGGATTGTTTCGCGTTTGCCGGGTCCTCTCGAGACATTGGGGAGTCAAATGCAGACGCTAGCCATTGAATATGTACAGTCAAAGTCGGGTTTACAGGAAATTGTTATAAAAGATAAGGGCGCTAAGATTGCTCATTTTATGTTGTCGAGAGGCAAATTGGTTCGCGGCGCCGTGAATGCACCTCTCAATGTTGACGAGGACGTTCTGTTGATTAGCGGTGATATTAATCACTTAGATATTGATGGATGGCGCATGTTTCTTGAGGAAACAAAAATCGATTATGTGGGGCAATCATCGGTTTTGCCGATTCAATTAAATACGGATATCGGACGAGTTACTATGTTTGGTAGCGTTTACGATAGCGTGCAACTTGAGGGGCAATTATTAAATTCTAGCGGACTATTATCCGTTGATAGCAATGATATTTCTGGAAAAATTGTATTTAGTAATTACGGTGGCCGCGACGCTAAAGTGAATTTTGATCTTCAGCGACTGAATGTGAAAAAGCCGCATCTAAATCCAACAACACCAAGAGTCAGAGTCGAGGGGGCGCAAATGCCTCCAGCTGTTGATGCGGTCGTCGAGGAATTTGCGCTTGATGGTCAAAACCTTGGGTCTATTATTTTTAGCGCAAAACCTTTGGGCGGACGCTGGAAGATTGCTGAGTTTTCCAATATTACTGAAACGGGTACGCTTACTATGCGTGGTTTTTGGGATCAAAAAGTGGATTCAAAGGTCTCTTATGATGTCGACTTTGAGATCCGTGACCTAGGGCAGTACCTGTCGAACTTGGACGGTAAGGAAAACATGGTGGGAGGCATTGGAAGTCTCAAGGGGGATGTAAGTTGGGATGGTAATCCTTTTGCTGTAGATTCAAAATCACTCCAGGGTCAAGTCGCTTTTCACATAAAGGACGGAAGATTTTTGAAAATAAAATCTGGAGCAGGCCATATTGTCAGTCTTCTAAGTTTACAGGCCTTACCTCGACGAATCACGTTGGATTTCAGTGATGTCTTCTCATCTGGATTCAGCTTCGATTCGATTGAGTCTTTAGTAAGTATTTCGGATGGAGTTGCTAGCACCGACAAGTTAATCATGGAGGGGACCTCAGCATCAGTGGCGCTTGCGGGCGACGTGGATATAATAAATAAGACGCAGAAGCTCGAGGTTTTTGTTACGCCTAAACTATCATCAAGTGCCGCTTCAGTCGCGGGAGCTATTGCTGCAAGCCCGGTAATAGGTTTGGCGGCTTTACTTGCTCAAAAGTTATTGGGTAACCCATTCGATAAAATTGCCACTCGGTATTATACGATTAGCGGTGATTGGAGCGAGCCGGACGTTAAACGGTTTCCGATCCCAGCTGAATAGCCAAAGGTAATGTCCGTACAATATGACGTGAAAATGCTGATCACAGTTTATGTTTAAAATTAATGGTGTTAAAAGTTATGAATGAAGATAAAAATATGGAACGGGCGAATGAGGTTATTCTCGCGCCCGGAGGACTAACGATAGATAAATTACCTGGTCTTTTTTCGCGTCTCGGTTCTAAAAAAGTCGATTATGCGGACTTGTATTTTCAGTATAGCCGATCGGAGTCTTGGTCTATTGAAGATGGAATTGTAAAGCTCGGCAGTTTTAACATTGATCAAGGAGTCGGCGCAAGAACTGTCGTAGATGAAAAAA
>CAJQMS010000038.1 GCA_905479505.1 uncultured Burkholderiales Genera incertae sedis bacterium
AATCCGACTAATATCCCCAGCTCCAAAAGCCTGTTCTTTGTCAAGAAAACTCCTCTTAGCTCGATTTAAGTTTGAGCGAGTCTCATTAAGAATTTTCTGAGTCGAGATAGCGATCGAATGAAATCTATCGACGTCAGACCGGATACTGAGCTGCTGTTCTTTGACCTGTAAGTGCCTCAAAGACCTAAGAGCCTCTGCTTTAGATACAAAGGTATCAGCATGATTTGGTAAAACCAAACCTAAAGCAAAATTCCATATCTTATCTCCTTGGTCCCAAAAATAACCAGGCGATATTGACAACTCTGGATACCGGCTTATCAATGCAATTTTTAATTCACTGTCTGATATACCAAAATTAACTAAAGATTTCTGTAAATCAATACGGTTCAATAAAGCATTTTTTTGATAGAAACCGGCATCTTCAACCACGAAATATTGATCAAAACTAAAAGTTTGGAGCTCGATTTTTTCGAGTTCTATGAGAGGCTTACCAATTAATTTTGCTATTGAGGAGATGATTTCTAGCCTCTTCACCTCTAGATTAATCTCAACTTGACGGAGTCTCCCTAATTCTAAATACCTGTTGCTCAACTCTTCTCGATCTGAAAAGCCATACGCAACCCTTTTCTCTAGCAAATCAACTAGCTCTCGTCCCAGAGCAATTTGCTGGCGAAGGAGGCCTCTGCGAGCTTTATTTGATGACCACTCAAACAGATTATTTCTCAAAGACGCATGAAGCAACCAGACCTGTTGCGATAAATCTAAAGAAGCGTCATCTACATAAAATAAAGACTTTTGGACTAACGCGGCTTGCTTCTGTTTGGAAAAAAAAGGCAAGCCAACTGTAAATCCCAGACCCCAAGGCTCCTCCCCATCAATCTCCCGACCGTGATATTCAGTCGCAACCTGCACCGTTCTCTTTGATCCCAAAGCTGCTAATTGAGCCGAAATTCCAAACAAATCTCTGCTTTGCCTCGCGACCTCTAGTCTTGGACTAAAATACAGGCCCGCATACATCAGCTCCTCTAACCCCCACTTCTCAGGAGGCCAAGACCCAGCGTAATCTGTATCCGCTACAAACGCGGCGAAACTATTAAGTGCGCTCCGACTTCCGCTCGACTCATAGTCTAGCGCGATTTGATTTAAGTCAGGCTGATCAACAACGTATCCCTTCAGTTGCTCGCACCCGGCTAGAGATAAAGCAAAAACGCAGAGGGATAATGATCGAATAAACCTTGTGTATATGCTTATCGGAAGTAGGAGCATGACAAAAGAAAGCCCTCTTTCAGCATTTACGCGAAAAGGTTATAACTTACCGGCCCAAACTTAACATCAAGGTTCATAGCCATCAAAGCTGGGGGTTAACTTTCTCTGAACCGGACTGAATTTTGTTCACTGCATTCAGGTAAGCTTTGGCTGACGCCACAACAATATCTGTGTCGGCGCCATGCCCATTAACAATTTTACCGTCTCTGGCGAGCCTTACACTGACCTCACCCTGTGAATCTGTTCCGCTGGTAACTGCGTTAACAGAATACAATTGAAGGTCTGCGCCGCTCGAAACGATTGACTCAATAGCCTTAAAGGTTGCGTCGACTTGGCCGCTGCCTGACGCTTCAGCACGTTTTTCTTCTATCCCCTCTGACAAGAAGACCGTCGCCTTTGGTAACTCTCCCGTCTCGAAACTCGCCTTTAACGATAACAGTTTAAATCGTTCGTCATCCTGACTGATTGCTTCATCCGAGGAAATTAACATGATCAAGTCTTCATCAAAGATTTCGTGTTTTTTATCCGCAAGCTCCTTAAAACGAGCAAATGCAGTATTCATCACCTCTTCGCCACTCACCTCGATCCCAAGGTCAATTAACCTTTGTTTAAAAGCATTCCTTCCAGAATGCTTACCAAGTACAAGTTTATTTTTTGACCAACCAACGTCTTCAGCCTTCATTATTTCGTAAGTCTCGCGGTGCTTAAGAACACCGTCTTGATGAATTCCGGCCTCATGCGCAAATGCGTTAGCACCCACAATGGCTTTATTCGGTTGGACAGGAAAACCCGTAATAGCCGAAACTAATTTTGATGCAGGGACGATTTGAGTTGCGTCAATTTGCGTGTCGCACTTGAAAAAGTCTTGTCGTGTCCTTACCGCCATGACTATTTCTTCCAAGGAGGCGTTACCTGCTCGTTCACCCAGACCGTTCAAAGTGCATTCAATTTGACGCACACCAGTGCTAATTGCAGCCAAAGAGTTCGCTACAGCAACACCTAAATCATTATGACAATGGACAGACCAAACGGCTTTATCCGAATTTGGGATTCGAGTCATAAGATCACTCATCAATCCCGCAAACTGTTCCGGCATCGTATAACCTACAGTATCGGGAATATTTATTGTACGCGCACCCGCCTTGATGACAGCTTCAAGAATCCTACAGAGATAATCAGGTTCTGAGCGACCGGCATCTTCCGGAGAGAACTCGACATCTTCGCATAATGACCGAGCCAAACTCACCGACTTAACAGCTTGTTCCAAGACTTGGTCACCAGTCATTCGCAACTTTCTCTCCATATGAATAGGCGAAGTCGCTATGAACGTGTGAATACGAGCGCTATTGGCGGGTTTAACAGCATCTGCTGCACGACGTATATCATTTTCAGATGCTCTAGCCAGACAGCAAACTGTACTTTCTTTTATCGCTTCAGCAACAGCCCGAACGGACTCAAAATCCCCATTACTCGCCGCAGGAAAACCAGCCTCAATCACATCAACTCGCATTCTCTCTAGCTGTTTGCCAATCCGCAATTTTTCCTCTCGAGTCATCGAAGCGCCGGGGCTTTGTTCGCCGTCCCTCATGGTTGTGTCAAAAATAATTAAATTGTCAGTCATATGGATACCCAAATTAGCGAGTTAAGTTAACTAGGTCTTTTCAAATGATTAAGCTTCGGGAGCAAAACATCTTCATTAGAAAATTAAAATGAAATTACATCTACTCAAGATTACAAGTAGGCAAAAGCGACATTTCTTTCAGAGACTACATGTCAATGTCAATTATTACATAGACAGGTCAAGCGGTTTCTTAAACAAGATGAATTATCAGTATTTACCGCTAATTATTTTTTTTTGGATTACGATTTTTGACGTAATTTACAATCCAAACTACAAACCCCGACAAGAAATAAGACAGAAATGTTAAGAACAACAGCTCCGGTAAATTGTCCGCCAGGTTTATCACAAGAATGACGAAAAAAGAGATAAGCACCACAACCGAAAACGGCACAGCCTTACGAATATTGATTTCTTTCCCACTGTAATACTTTATATTGCTAACCATAGTAAAACCTAGCGAGACTGCTAACGCCCACGCCACCCATGGTAGCCCTTGAAAATCGTTCGCGGTTGTTGCCCATATAAAACCAGCAATCACGCCCGCTGCAGCTGGACTAGGTAAACCTTGGAAATATGACTTATCCATAGTTTCTGAATTCGTATTGAATCGAGCTAAACGAAGTGCCGCACATCCAACGTAAATAAAAGCTGCGACCCATGCTAACTTGCCACCAATTGAGCGAAGCTCAGCCTCATAAAGAACAAGCGCTGGCGCCGCACCAAATGCGACCATGTCTGCCAATGAATCAAATTGGGCCCCAAAAGCAGATTGCGTTTGCGTTAGACGGGCAACTCGCCCATCTAGGCCATCAAAGATCATTGCCGCGAAAATACCGATCGCGGCCAAACCAAATTCGTGATTCATTCCTTGAACAATGGCATAAAAGCCAGAAAACAACCCGCAGATTGTTATAGCGTTAGGAAGCCAAAAAAATCTTTGTCGTCGGCTGTGAGATTTCTCATCCACGTTCACCACCGTTTTATCTTCAGCATCCAACTGAAATTACTCCTGAGATGGTAACTCCGCCAAAATGGTCTCTCCGCCAACAACTTTATCACCCAAGCTCGACATCACCTTGCTAGTTTTAGGCAGGTATAAGTCCACGCGTGAACCAAATCGAATGAACCCGTATCGTTCACCTCTAACTACTTCGGCTCCTTCATCCACGTAACATAAAATTCTTCGTGCGACCAAGCCTGCAATCTGAACACATGTTAATTGATGGCCGTTTTTTGATTTTAAGAATAAAGCATTTCTCTCATTTCTCTCCGAGGCTTTATCTAGAGCGGCATTAAAAAATTGACCTGGATAATATTGCTTTTTCTCAACAATTCCTGCGACCGGTATTCGATTTGAATGTACGTTAAATACATTCATGAAAACGCTGATTTTTAGACGCTCTTCATTCGCATACGGGTCAGTGGTTTCTCCGATGTAGATCACTCTTCCGTCTGCTGGAGCAATGACCATCGCATCTCCATCAGGGGTAACTCGAGATGGATCGCGGAAAAACTGGAGAACAAAAATAAAGATGATCCATAACGGCAAGCTGAAATAACCAACGTATATGGTACTCAGACTCGCCAGTATTCCAACACCAGCCAAGAAAGGCCACCCCTCCCTGGCAATTAACGGATGATCGTAGCTACGGCTCACTTTCACGTTGAACAACCTTCAGTGGAGCGATTTTTTAGAGCACACCCATCACAAAACAATAACGCTTCATTTGCCATCGGATACTAATTTTTAGACTTATCAACCAATCTATTTGCCTTGATCCAGGGCATCATCGCACGGAGTTTGTTACCGACCTCCTCGATTTGGTGCTCCCCGGAGATCCGTCTAGTCGAAGTTAACTTAGTATTTCTCGTCTGGTTCTCTAGTAAGAACTCCTGAGCATAAACACCAGTTTGAATCTCCTTCAAGATTCTTCTCATCTCATTCTTACTGTCCTCGTTAATAATACGAGGTCCACGAGTAATATCTCCATATTCAGCGTTATTTGAAATAGAGTATCGCATGTTAGCAATCCCGCCCTCGTAGATTAAATCGACGATTAGCTTTAATTCATGCAAACACTCAAAATACGCCATCTCCGGTGCGTAACCTGCCTCCACTAACACCTCAAAACCAGCCTGAATCAGTGCCGAGGTTCCACCGCAAAGGACTACTTGCTCACCAAAAAGATCCGTCTCCGTTTCTTCCCTAAAGTTGGTTTCAATGATTCCGGCCTTACCCCCCCCTATAGCGGCAGCGTAGGACATCGAAATATCCTTAGCTTTTCCAGAAGCATCTTGATGGATAGCAATCAAACAAGGAACACCTCCACCTTGGTCATATGTAGATCGAACCGTATGGCCAGGCGCTTTGGGCGCGACCATGATCACATCAATATTTTTATCCGGGTTTACCTGGCCGTAATGAACATTAAATCCATGCGCAAAACCCACAGCAGCGCCCTTTTTGATGTTTGGCATCACGTCATTTTCATAAACGTCGGCAATATTCTCATCCGGCAAAAGTAACATCACAACATCCGCCCCCTTGACCGCAGCTCCCATCTCTTTTACTGGGAACCCCGCTTTTTTCGCCTTCGTCCAAGATGCACCACCTTTGCGCACGCCAACAGTGACTGTTACTCCAGAGTCTTTTAAGTTCAGCGCATGCGCATGCCCCTGGGAACCGTATCCGAGGATCGTTACTTTCTTACCTTTGATCAGTCGTAAATTTGCATCTTTATCGTAAAAAACCTTCATGGTTACCTCGCAGCAAGTGTTTTAAATTATGTTTATGTTGAAAGATGGACTAAGTTCAAACTTTTAAGATCCGCTCTCCGCGCCCTATTCCTGATGCTCCGGTCCTGACAGTTTCAAGGATCGCATCTTGATCCAATGACTCAAAAAAGGCATCTAACTTCGCCCCAGTTCCAGTCAATTCAATCGTGTACGTTTTATCCGTCACATCTAGTATTCGTCCTCTAAATATGTCAGCAATACGCTTCATTTCCTCACGATCTTTGGCTATCGCTCGTACTTTGACAAGCATTAACTCGCGTTCAATATGGCTACCATCCGTGAGATCAATGACTCTAACCACATCCACCAACTTATTTAACTGTTTTGTGATCTGTTCCAGCACTTCATCTGAACCTGTTGTAACAACCGTCATTCGTGATAATGACGAATCCTCGGTTGGGGCTACCGTCAAAGATTCGATGTTATATCCACGCGCCGAGAAGAGTCCAGAGACGCGCGACAAGGCACCAGATTCATTCTCCAATAACAACGAAAGAATATGTCTCATAGATTTGACCTAATTAGTACGTAGAAAATTAGCGATTTCATTTAAGAATCATTTCCGATAAACCTTTTCCGCCCGGAATCATGGGATAAACATTTTCTTCCTGATCCGTTATAAAATCCATGAACACCAAACGGTCCTTTAGCGCTAAAGCCTCTTTCAAAGCTCCTTCGACGTCCGATGGCTTCTCAATTCTCATGCCAACGTGGCCGTAAGCTTCAGCAAGCTTTACAAAATCTGGTAACGCATCCACGTAAGATTCTGAATAGCGATTACCATGAAAAAATTCTTGCCACTGACGAACCATCCCCAGGTAGCGGTTATTCAACGTAATTACTTTTATCGGCAGGCTATATTGCTGCGCCGTCGATAACTCCTGAATACACATTTGTATGCTGGCTTCACCGGTGATACAAGCAACAGTTGCATCTGGATAAGCAAACTGAACACCCATAGCATATGGCAGTCCGACTCCCATCGTGCCCAACCCGCCAGAGTTAATCCATCTTCTCGGTCGATCAAACTTGTAATATTGTGCCGCCCACATCTGATGCTGACCAACATCAGATGTCACAAATACGTCGTCGTGTTTGGTTAACTCATAGAGCGTTTGAACAACAGACTGCGGCTTGATGACTTCGTCAGAGACAGCAAATTTAGAAGACTCTTTTTCACGCCAAACACCAATTTGTTTCCACCATGCATCGACATTAACTTCAACAGAGGAACTTTTCGATTCGTCAATGCAATTTAACATCGCCTTTAGAACCTCAGCAACGTCCCCAACAATCGGCACGTCAATCTTGACTCGTTTTGAGATCGATGAAGGGTCAACGTCTACATGAATGATTTTACGGTCAACGGCCATAAAATGCTCTGGGTTACCAATCACCCTGTCGTCGAACCTTGCGCCTATAGCGAGCAACACGTCACAGTCTTGCATCGCCATGTTTGCCTCGTAGGTGCCATGCATTCCCAGCATTCCAAGATAAAGCGGGTCCGTAGCGGGGAATCCACCTAACCCCATCAGCGTGTTAGTGCAAGGATACCCCAGCGCGCGAACAAACTGCGAGAGCAATTCAGAGGCATTGCCCATGATAATGCCGCCTCCAGAATAGATCATCGGACGCTTCGCCGACATCAACAAGTCCACGGCCTTTTTTATTTGGCCAGAATGTCCACGAGTGACAAGATTATAAGAGCGCAAAGAAACCGTCTTAGGATAAAAATATTTAGTTGAATTTAGCGTGACATCTTTAGGAATATCTACAACCACTGGTCCGGGTCGTCCAGTAGCGGCCAAATGAAATGCCTTTTTGATTGCGGGCGCAATATCCTGCGCTCGTCTGACAAGGATATTGTGTTTAACACAGGGACGCGTGATGCCAACCGTATCAACTTCCTGGAAAGCATCCTCTCCAATCTTATCCGTCGGAACTTGTCCCGTTAAAATCACCATGGGAACCGAATCCATATGTGCGGTTGCAATACCTGTAATCGCATTGGTAACTCCGGGGCCGGAAGTGACTAAAGCAACACCAACCCTTCCTGTAGCACGGGCATACGCATCGGCAGCGTGGACCCCCGCCTGTTCGTGACGAACCAAAATGTGCTTCACTTTGTCCTGCTTGAAAAGCTCGTCGTATATTGGCAAAACCGCGCCGCCAGGATACCCAAATAGAAACTCAACTTGCTCTTCTGCTAGGCAGCGTGAAACTATTTCAGCGCCTGTAAGTTCGGCAATCTGCCCCTCAGTCATTTCCATACCACCACCTAGCGCCCCGCGCTTTTTAAAAGAAAACGGTCAACGATACCGTTTTGCGCCTTTCGCGTCAACAAACAAAGACTTACATTAGGCCTCGTAATTCGCTGCTACAACGCCTCTCGAATGTATTTAGCCCAAGCTTTAAAAATTGCAGGATCTCTCGCTGCGATAATGGGGCGAGACAAAGAACCATCATCCCAAAAGGGACCTTTTTGGAAGGTTTCCATCACTCCGCCCGATTCCGAGAGAATCAAAGCTCCAGCAGCGAAATCCCACACCTTTTGATTGCCGTGCACATACACGTCGAACAACCCCGACGCGACATGACACCATTCGAGACAGGCAGAGCCAAAATTCCTTTGTGATGCGTATGGCGGATACGTAACTAAACGCGATTTCAAAACTTCTGGCAACCTCTTAAAGTCTGCGCTGGCAACACAGTCACGGAGTTCGCTATGTCTTGGCAATTTATCAGACAAACGTTGGGCGCCAAGCCACGCACCAGCTCCTAACTCCGCAGAAAAAATTTCCTGGGTCATCGGATTCACTACCATTCCCACGACGGGCTCACCACCCTTAAAATACGCTATCGAAATAGAAAAATAAGGGATACCATTCACAAAATTTGTGGTTCCATCAATCGGATCAACACACCATAACCCTGACTCACGAAGTTCCCATAAAGCAGCCTGCTCGTCCTCCGGCATTTCCTCGCCGAGCACTGGGGCGTCGAGGATTTTTGGCAATGCCTCTTGCAGCGCAACTTGTACGGCGGTATCCACGGCCGTAACCGGGCTGCCATCATGCTTACGCTTATGTGAAATAATCTTAAAATTGTGAAAAATCTCCTCTTCAGAGATTTTGAGAACCAAATCTTTCATCTGGTCTACGACTGTTGAAGCTGCGAATTTTGGCATGAAAAACGGAACCTTGATATCACCTAAAAAATGAATAGCAATATTGCTACATTACTTTATCGGCATCCCAACACAAACTTGACGTCTATACGGTTAGTATATGTCTTGATATAACCCCTAGTCTACTCCTGAATCGCCCTATGAAACCTTTTAAAGATTCGAAACACACGAAAGCGGGTGCTAGATTTTATATAGATCAAGCAATTAGCGACGACACTGCTGTGATAGATCTACCCAAAGAAATTACAAAGCACGCCTTGTCTTCTTTAAGACTTAAAGAAGGAAACCTTTTTCATATATTCAACGGCAAAGGAGGAGAATATTTATCCAAATTGATTCTGCCACCAAACGGGAACGCTAAAGCAGAGATCATCGCTTATGAAACGCCCAACACAGAATCTAGTCTGGATATTTGCTTGGTTCAATCGTATCTGTCAAACGAAAAAATGAATTTCTTAATTCAAAAAGCCACAGAGCTCGGAATCAATGAAATCAATATTTTTAAGTCTGAAAGAAGCTCATTCAAAGTGGATAAGGACCAGTTAAACAAAAAAAAGGCCCACTGGAATAAAGTTGCTATTGCCGCTTGCGAGCAGAGTGGAAGAACCCGCATCCCTAAAATCGAAACATTCCAATCACTTGAAAGCTTAATTTCTGGACCATCAGCGTCTGAGCCCACGGAAGCGAAACTAATC
>CAJQMS010000039.1 GCA_905479505.1 uncultured Burkholderiales Genera incertae sedis bacterium
CCAGCTGAGGGTAGGAGAGTCATTTCTGAGCATACCGCTAGAGCGGTTCTGAAAATGTTGGAGACGGTTACGCATGAGGGTGGAACGGGTATTAGCGCAGCAATCCCGGGATATCGGGTAGCTGGCAAAACAGGAACAGCAAAAGTGGCAGCTGGTGGTTCTTACGCTATAGGAAAGTATCGTTCTTCGTTCGTCGGTATAGCTCCTGTTTCTAATCCGCGAATTATTGTGGCGGTCATGGTCGAGGAGCCAAGTGGATCATATTATGCCAGCGTGGTAGCCGCGCCAGTTTTTCGTAAAGTCATGGAAGAGGCGTTGAAAACTCTCGGGATTGATCCGGATGGCATTGATTTAGATCGGGAGGTAAAGCGTTACGTTGCTCCGGGGCCAGTATGAGCGCATTCTCAATTGGACACCTTTTTGAGGCTGGGTCAGCTGATCTACTCAGAGATCACTATGATGACTTTAAGGAAAATTTTAAAGCCCTTGGAGTTGAAGTTCGAAATATTTCTGATGACAGCAGGTTAATTAAGTCAGGAGATTTATTTTTTGCTTATCCAGGTTTTAAGCAAGACGGACGTATTCATATAGCTGAGGCGGTAAAGCGGGGTTGTTCAGGAGTTGTATGGGAGGTCGACGGATGGCTTTGGAACTCTGAGCATGCTGTGCCCAACATAGGAGTGAAAAACGCCCGTAGCTTGATGGGGAAATTCGCCGCTGATTTTTATGACGACCCAACTAGTAATCAAACTGTATTCGCTGTAACAGGAACAAACGGAAAAACCACCTGTGTCAATTGGATTGCGGAGTCTCTTCATGCGCTGGGCCAAAATAGCGCAAGCATAGGAACGCTTGGCTTGAAAATTTCAGGTCAGAAGTCGACGGTTAATTTTAATATTGTTGAACAGACGACACCTGATGCGATTACGCTTCAACGCATTTTTAGAGAGCTAAATGATATCGATGTTAATCATCTGGCCATTGAAGCCTCATCACATGCTTTGTCGCAAAATCGCCTAGACGGCACTAAAGTAAATATCGCACTTTTCACGAACTTGACCCAAGAGCACACTGATTACCATGGTAGCTTGGAGTCTTATGGGCTGGCCAAAGCTCGATTATTTGTGCTCGATACCCTATCTCATTCCGTGATCAACATTGATGATAAGTTTGGTGCCGACTTGGCGGCTGTTTTAAAACGTTATAACAAACGTATTGTCACCTACTCGGTCAATAATACAAAAGCAACTGTGTATGCTCGCAGCATAAAATCAACTAGTTATGGATCAAAATTTACCGTTGATTCACCTTGGGGCTCAAGGTCAATAGAGGTCCAAGTGATCGGCGGTTTCAACATCAGTAATTTATTAGCTGTTGTGTCGAGCCTGGTATGCTCGGGAATCTCTTTCGAAAAAGCTTGCGGTGCTATCAGTGGTCTTACTCATCCCCAAGGTAGGCTGCAAAAAGTGAGGTCGTTATTTAGCCGGTCTGTTTATGTTGATTATGCTCATACACCTGACGCTCTAAAAAGCGTTCTTGCCACGTTAAAGGGGCTCGTACAATTTGATGGAAGACTCATAACGGTTTTTGGTGCGGGCGGTGACAGAGATAAAAATAAAAGACCAATGATGGGGAACGTAGTTCTCGATTATTCTGATATTGCTATCGTGACTTCCGATAATCCTCGTTACGAAGATCCATTGAAAATTTCTGAGGCAATAGTGGTAGGAAATAAAAATCGCTTTATGATTGATTTGGATCGCCGTTCGGCGATTCGCAGAGCAATCGATTTATCAGGTGAAGCTGATATCGTGTTGATTGCCGGTAAGGGACATGAAAAATATCAAGAAGTCGCAGGTAAACGATTTTCTTTTGACGATTACTTGGAAGCCGAGAGCTATTTGAACGACATGTATTCAGGGTCGATCAAGCACGAGGGGTGCTTGAATGTTTAACGTAAAAGATTACGCAGAGGAAAATGGCGTTCAGGTTTTTGGTAATTCATCAGCGGTTATTTCTAGGGTATCCACTGATAGTCGTGATATTAAATCTGGAGACTTATATGTTGCTTTGATTGGCCCGAATTTTGATGGTCATTCTTTCATCAATGACGCATTTGATAGAGGAGCATCGGCTTGCATGGTGTCGACTGAGCCGAACGCGGCATCGATGGATTGTTCAAGAACTTTCATTGTCACAGACGATACTCGTCAGGGGTTAAATAATATATCTACTTGGTGGCGAAAAAAATTCACTGATAAGATAAAGTTTGTAGGCGTAACCGGTAGTAACGGTAAGACGACAGTCAAGGAAATGATTGCTAGTATTCTTTGTGCTGAGATGAGTCAGTCCGAGGTTCTAGCGACAAAAGGTAATCTTAATAACGATATCGGAGTTCCTAAAACCCTTTTAAATTTGCGACGAGAGCATGTATTCGCAGTAATTGAAATGGGTATGAACCATTACGGAGAGCTAACTCATCTGACAAACGCTGTTCGTCCTGATGTTGCGGTCATAACCAATATCGGTACCGCCCATATAGGTGAGCTCGGTTCTCAAGATGGCATCGCAAGGGCCAAAGCGGAGGTGATAGCGGGTCTAGTAAAAGGTGGCACGTTGGTGATCGAAGCAGATGGTAAATACGCCGAATATCTAACGGGTCAATACGACCTTGGTTCGACCCTCACATTTGGTGAATCGAGTAATGCCGAGGTGCGTGGCGAGCTTGACCAATCTCTTGGGAAGCAGGCAATAAAAATCTTTTATGGTGACTTAGTTATCGATATTGATTGGTTCGTGAATGGCAAGCATAATTTCTTGAATGCGCTTGCCGCAGCCGCAGTTGGTTTCGCCTTGAATATTTCTCCTCGTGCAATTAAGCGCGGACTTGAGCTTTTTAAGGGTGTCGATGGAAGACTTGAGACAGTTCGGCTCAGGTCTGGAGATACTTTAATTGACGATACTTATAACGCAAATATGGATTCAGTTTGT
>CAJQMS010000040.1 GCA_905479505.1 uncultured Burkholderiales Genera incertae sedis bacterium
AAATTTAATAAATGGGGTTTAGTCATTGGCGTAACAAACCAGATTTTTTTCTCCAGTTGGTTGTCAATATTTTCATCCCATGCGTCGGAGGCAACAATCTGAAGGCCGTAGCCAGACGATTCTAAATCATAGGCGACAGCACTTCTCTCTGCCTGCCTGACTAGACTACTATCTTGTTTGTTCACAAGTATTGTGGCATTCATTTTTTCTAGGACCTCCGGCTTGGAAAGGTCCTCAACCGTGTTTATCAAAGAGCGTGGGATATATCTGGGCACCGCAAAAAACGAGGACGCATTCTCATATAATCGTGTGATTAATTTTAAATTTTCCGCGTACGGAGAAAAACTGTCAGCATCTCGATTAGGCAACCATGCAGATAAATAAAAATCTATCTCGCCGCGGTCTAACATTGACAGGAGCAAATCGGGATCGCCTTGTGTTTCCGTTACGTTGTAGCCAGACCTTTCAAACACAACTTTAAATAATGCGACCGCCGCTTGATCGTAAGACGTATCGTTATGCCCTATTTTTATCGTTATTGCGTAGGAAGCGCTTGTATAAGAGAGTAGACTAAGCTGGAAAGCGACGAGTATAAAAAGTTTTTTGAGCATTGATAGTCCTTGATATTTTTTTTGATTTTGGCAGATTACAGTATTTTTTGTCTTAATTTTTTTGTTTAATGCGTTATTGGGAGTCTTAAATTACACACTTTTCAATCGCCTTAACGTATCGATGATAAGTTTTCGAGATATGCTAATTGGTCCAGGCAGCCGCTCAGGTAGTTTAGTTGCACTAAACCAGCCCGCGTCTTCAATCTCGTTTGGATCGATATTGATCTCTCCTGACGCGTAATCTGCGTGAAATGCAATCATGAGGGAGTGTGGGAAAGGCCAAGGTTGACTTGCGAAATATCGAATATTTTTGACTCGGATACCAACTTCTTCATGGACTTCTCGGTGAACTGTCTGTTCAAGTGTCTCGCCCGGCTCGGCAAAGCCGGCGAGTGCTGAGTACATCCCAGGTATGAAATGGTGGGAACGCGCCAGCAAAAACTCTTGTCCTTTTTTAATCATTACCATGATAGCTGGTGCAATTTTAGGGTAGTGTGGCAGACTACATGATGGGCAGATTAAACAACGTTCACCATCTTGAAGTTTATTTCGTTCCCCGCAGCGTCCGCAAAATTGGTGGTTACGATACCAATCAGCGATTTGATAAGCCCGTCCTGATATGGCGAATAAGTCATCATCTAACTTCCCATACAACGATCTGAGACCGGACCATATGAAGTCGTCGTTTTTTTGCGTCGAGTCAGGTACTTCGGCGGTGTAGCATGGCTTGCCATCATAGTGCCCGATGCATTGACGGGCAACAATTGAGATCGCGATGTCACTCGGGTCTTTGATATATGGAACCTCAAGACGATTGACGCTGCTCGCAAAGACAAGTAGTTCGTTTTTCTTGAATAAGAACCAAAATGCTTTTGAAGATGATATCTCAGCATCCTTTGCGGCAGGAATAAATCTTTCTGGCGCGCTAAAAATCATAATCGTTTGGGTTGCGCCCTAGCATCTTTAAGGTCTCTTCTTAGGCATGTAGAGGTCTGTAATTGATCCCTCAGCAATCTCGGCTGCGAAAAAAATGCTTTCAGATAATGTTGGGTGTGGGTGAATTGTAAGGCCGATATCCTCGGCATCAGCTCCCATTTCTAGGGCAAGTACCGTTTCCCCGATGAGCTCTCCGGCATTAGAGCCAACGATAGCCGCGCCGATGAGTCGTTTGTTCTCTTTACTGAATAATAATTTGGTGATTCCTTCATCCCGCCCCATAGCGAGTGATCGACCACTTGCTGCCCACGGAAAGGTTGCTTTTTCGTACTCAATACCTTCTAGTTTTGCTTGAGTCTCTGTGACCCCCATCCACGCAAGCTCCGGATCTGTATAGGCAACTGACGGGATTGTGCGAGCGTCAAACGAAGCTTTTTTGCCCGCAATTATTTCTGCCGCTAGCTTACCTTCATGCGTTGCTTTGTGAGCCAACATGGGATTGCCGGTGATGTCGCCAATCGCATAAATGTTTGGGACATTAGTTTGCATTTGCTTATTCACAGCAATGAACCCAGAGCTATCGACGTTTATCCCAGCTGATTCTGCGCCAATAATTTTCCCATTTGGTGTTCTTCCGACTGCGACTAAAACTTTTTCGTAAATGGAGGACTTGGGTTTGCTATCACCGTCAAATTCAGCTTTTAGTCCATTTTTTTCGGCACTCAATGCGACTACTTTTGTTTTTAGGTGTATTCCTTCATATTGTTTTTTCAATCTTTTTTGCAGCGGACGCACAATATCTTTATCAGCGCCAGGGATTAAACTGTCGGCAAGCTCTACGACTGTAATTTTTGTACCTAGAGAGTGATAAACAGTAGCCATTTCAAGACCGATAATACCGCCGCCAATCACGAGCATTGATTTAGGGATGCTTTGTAATGTGAGAGCGTCGGTGGAGTCCATGACTCTGGGATCATCGTAGGGAATGCCTGGAATTTTTGTCACCTTTGAGCCAGCTGAAATAATAGCGGCGTCAAAACTAACCTTCTGAGCGCCGTCTGCACTTTGAACTTCAATCATATTTGTGCTGGTAAATTGACCTCTTCCAACTAAAACCTCAACGTTTCTCTGCTTTGCAAGACCCGTTAGGCCTTTCGTAAGTTTACCAATAACGCCATCTTTCCAGCCTCTAAGTTTATCGAGGTCAATTTTTGGTTTGCCAAATGAAACGCCAAATTCCCCCATTTCTTTTGATTCTTCGATTACTTTTGCGGCGTGTAAAAGCGCTTTGGATGGAATACATCCCACGTTCAGGCAAACTCCACCCAAAGAGGTATGCTCTTCGATTAATATAACTTTTTTTCCAAGGTCGGCGGCTCTGAATGCAGCGGTGTATCCACCGGGGCCAGACCCAAGGACTACCACCTCGGCATGTAAATCACCCTTTGCTGAGCTCTTGTCAGGGAGATTTTCGGGTTCAGGAATTTGTGCTTCTATGGGAGGTTTATTATTTTTAACTGGAGTTTGTGTAGTTTCTACGTTAGCTATTTCTGGTTCCATACTAATAATGAGCTGGCCTTCAGAAACCTCATCGTTTAGTTTAACGTGGACCTCTTTGACGATACCACTCATAGGCGATGGAACATCCATCGTGGCTTTGTCTGACTCAAGAGTAATTAATGAATCCTCTTCCTGAACTATATCGCCTGGCTGAACAAGGACCTCAATGACTGGGATATTTTTGAAGTCCCCAACGTCGGGGACATTTACTTTTTTAATCGCCATAAAATTTTAATTTTTTACCTATTAGTTTCATAGTCGCTACTAAGGTTTAACGCTAAGATTATTTTTAATTTCGTATCTCACCGTTACCGAAGACCACCCATTTCAAAGAGGTAAGGCCTTCTAAACCGACTGGTCCGCGAGCATGTAGCTTATTCGTTGATATACCGATTTCTGCCCCCAATCCATATTCAAATCCGTCAGCAAAACGTGTCGATGCGTTAACCATAACGGAACTTGAATCAACTTCCTTCATGAAACGCATTGCTTTTGACTTGTTTTCCGTGACTATCGCATCTGTGTGCTGTGATCCGTAGTGGCTTATATGTGTTATTGCCTCATCCAAATTTGCAACCACTTTGATCGCCAGTATTGGTGCCAAGTATTCCGTGTACCAATCCGATTCCTCAGCGCATACCGCGTTGTTGATGTAGTTTAACCCTACTTCATCACAACGAATTTCAACCGCTTTTGCGGATAGCCTCTCGCCTATTTTAGGAAGGAAGCTCGCTGCTAATGCTTCGTGAACCAGTAGGGTTTCCATCGTGTTGCAAGTGCCGTAGCGTTGTGTTTTTGCATTTTCCGCAATTGCTAATGCTTTTTCTATATCGGCTTCTTCATCGACATACACATGGCATACTCCGTCTAAATGCTTAATTACGGGAATTTTGGCTTCGTTGGTGATGCGTTCTACGAGGCCTTTGCCGCCCCGAGGAATGATGACATCAACGTAATCCGACATGGTGATGAGTTGTCCGACGGCTTCTCGGTCTGTTGTATCGATTACCTGGACAACCCCCTCTGGAAGCCGAGCAGCTTTGAGTCCAGCCGTTATACACATCCCAATTGCTTGATTCGAATGAAAAGATTCTGAGCCGCCTCTTAGGATAACAGCGTTACCCGACTTTAAGCATAGTCCGGCCGCGTCAGCAGTAACATTTGGCCTCGATTCATAAATGATCCCGATAACCCCAATGGGTGTCCGCATTTTGCCAACTTCAATGCCTGAAGGTTGGGGAGTTAAAACACTGATTTCGCCAACAGGATCGGGTAATTTGGAAATTTGAATTAAACCTTCAGCCATATTAGTTACAGTCAACTCCGTTAAGGTCAACCGGTCGATGAACGCATCAGTTAAATTATTTTTTTTAGCATTATCAACGTCTTTCTTGTTTGCTATTAGCACCGCTGATTTCTGTTTGATAAGTTCATCAGCCATAGCGACGAGCGCGGTATTTTTAGTTTCTGTATTTGCTGAGGCGATAGCTCGACTGGCCTTTTTAGCCGTTTCGCCTAGATCTCTTAAATAGTGATTTGGATTCATGTTTTGCGCTCTATTTTTATAAGGACAGTTTACAGGTAAATTCAAATCTAAATCATGCGCTTGGCGGCATAAACTTGAGCCCCAACTCTATTAAGTTTTCCCATGGCTTGCCAGGCAACAAACCTTTTATTTGCTTATCTATCTTGGCGGCGTGAACAACCGCTTGTCGTAACCTGCTGACTGTCACTTTGCCCACCGCGCTTGGAATTAACTTTTGTCTTAACCCCCAAGCTCCTCCTTTTGCGCAAGCGCTGCGCATGTCCATGCCTTCATTAAGCGCTGTTTTTACTTTGAGTAAAATTTTCGCCTCTTCCACTAGGATCCAAAGCACGAGAGGAGCCGCTGCTCCCTCTTTTTCCAAACCCCTCACTATTTTTATTAAAAGTGTTTTATCTCCATTAAGAACGGCGGGTCCTAGATCGAATGGGTCAAACCGAGCAACATCAACAACAGCAGTTTTGACGCTATCGGCTGATAGGTGTCCCTCCGGTAGCAATAACCCTAATTTAAGTATTTCTTGATGAGCGGCGATAAGGTTTCCCTCCACGCGGTCTGCAAGTAGCAGTAGACCATTTTGGTCCATGGTTTGATTTTGTTGTTTTAGACGATGTGCGATCCACTGAGTGAGGTGCTCCCTATATATTTTTTTGACCTCAATCTCGATGCCAGCATTTACTAGCGCGGCAAACCATTTTGATGATCGAGTGCTTCGATCGAGTGCCGGGAGAGTGACTAAAGTAATCGTGTCTTCTGGCAGTTTTTGCACATAATTCTGTATTGCGTCGCCTCCAGATTTTCCGGGTTTGCCAGATGGAATTCGTAGGTCGATAATTTTCTTTGATGAAAATAATGAGATGGATTGCGTTTGCTCTTTAAGCTTTGACCAATCAAACCTATTTTCAGCAACTAGAATATCCCGGTCCTCATACCCTTTGGACTTAGCGCTTTTTCTGATTAGGTCGGTCGCTTCAAGATTTAGCAAAGACTCATCACCGTGTACCACATAAAGAGAGTGTAAATCGCTCTTTAGGTGTTTGGGTAGATCAATGGCATTAATTTGCATGAGCGTGGTCAGCTAGTCGTGTTGAGCTTATACATCAAGCTTTCAATACGATCTGGGTGCTGTGCTTTAAGAATTTTTTTCGTGATCGTGGCTGCCTCTCTTAAATCCGATGTGAGTACCTTTTGCTTGACGGCTAATAGATGGGCGGGATGCATCGAAAATGTACGTAGCCCCATTCCAAGAAGTAGGCGAGTGATAGATGGATCACCCGCGATCTCCCCACAAACAGCAACTGGTTTGTTTGCCCGATTGGCGCACCCGATGATATGTGAGAGTAATTGCAGAATTGCTGGATGCAGAGGGTCATATAAGTGAGCTACGGCATCATCAGTTCGATCTATAGCTAGGGTGTACTGAATTAGGTCGTTGGTCCCTATCGAGACAAAATCAAGTTTTTTGAGAAATGAATCTATTGACAAGGCTGCTGCCGGGACCTCAATCATTCCTCCGATCGTAATCTCACCGTCATATTTGATGCCGTCGACATCGAGCGACTCTTTAGCCTCAGCAATGAGGTGAAGAGCTTGGTCAATCTCGTGCACGTTCGAGAGCATAGGAATTAGTATCCGAATATGGCCGTACTGAGAGGCTCTCAGAATCGCTCTTAACTGATGATGAAAAAGGCGAGGCTCAGCAAGGCACAGCCTAATAGCGCGCTGACCGAGGGCTGGGTTAGCGGCCACTCGTGTGAACCCATCAGGTTGTTTATCTGCCCCCAAGTCGAAGGTTCTAATTGTGATAGGGGAGTTTTTCATATCACGGACAACGTGCCTATAAGCTTCAAATTGTTCATCTTCTGATGGAAGGTCGCCTCGATTGAGGAATAAGAATTCTGTCCTAAAAAGCCCGACCCCAGTGGCTCCATTTTCCTTCGCAGACGAGACGTCTTCGGGAAGTTCTATATTGGCGTTTAATTCAATATCAGCTCCATCAATTGTGGTAGCCCGATTACGACGGAGCCTTTTTAGTTTTTGTTGTCCCAGTAACCACTGTTTACGTAGAACTTCATATTCGCTCAAAATAATTTCGTCAGGATTTACAATTACAACTCCTGCCGTTCCGTCAACAATGATGAGTTCATTCTCGCGAATTAGAGTTCTGGCTTGATGTAACGCAACAACAGAGGGAATATTAAGACTTCTTGCGACGATCGTTGTGTGGGAAGTCGCACCACCTAAGTCGGTAATGAAACCTGCATAGTTGTGTTGTTTAAAGAGAATCACGTCGGTGGGCGACATATCGTGAGCAACGATAATCGTATTTTTTTCTGCACTATTCAGTGGGTTAGTGCCAGGTCGTCCGAGAAGCGCTTTCAACACCCTTTCCGCTACTTGCCTAACGTCGGCTTTTCTCTCTCGCAAATAGGCATCTTCAATTTTTGAGAATTGCTCTAGCAAATTGTCCAACTGCAATTTCAAAGCCCATTCTGCATTACAGTTCATTGAATCAATAATCTTCTTGGGTTCCTCCGACAAGGTAGAATCTTCCAAGATCATTTTGTGTAGGTTGATAAACGCTTCAAATTCCGCTTCTGGAATATCTGCGGTCATCTGCTTTCTTAAATCTTTAAGCTCCTTTCCAACGCTTTTAATCGCTCGATCAAAGCGAGCTTTTTCGCTTCTAATTTTATTTTTTGGAACGCTATAATGAGCTACTTCTAAAAGTGCATGCGAAGCGAGTTGTGCCCTGCCTATGGCGATTCCGCCGGAAACGCCGGCGCCATGTATCGTAAAACTCATTTCATGAGCCTTTTTTTAGGTACAGAATTTCTGATTCTTAATACGAATTGCAATTTATTGTCCTTCTCCGAAAAAATCTAAAATTAAACTTTTTATTGCCGCTAAGGCCTCCTCTTCGTCTGAGCCATTAATTTCAATGTCAAGAAACACATTCTTTGCCGCCGCGAGCATCATGACTCCCATGATGCTTTTTG
This sequence comes from uncultured Burkholderiales Genera incertae sedis bacterium, assembly GCA_905479505.1. GTDB lineage: Bacteria > Pseudomonadota > Gammaproteobacteria > Burkholderiales > Eutrophovitaceae > Eutrophovita. Next base: position 7,650 of record CAJQMS010000040.1, read on the forward strand.
CATTAACTCGTTTTTCATCGCGACTGATCCAAATTTCTGATTGATATTGACTTGCCAATTGAGTCAGTTTTGCGGATGCCCTCGCGTGTAGCCCCAGATTATTTAAGATTTGTATTTTTTCCTTGATCATTATGGTTTCATCCTATTTCGAAGGTATCTGCATAACACCCTCACCACCACCCGAGAGCGCTTTTTGAACGACGGTTTTTAAGTCTTTTTCACGATAAGTGAGTGCCCGAATCAACATTGGAAGGTTGACTCCGGACGCGCCATTAATATTCTTGCTCCCAAGGAGTTTATTAGTAATATTGCTCGGGCTTCCGCCGTACATGTCCGTTAACACAAGGACTCCTTCTCCAGAGTCCATATCGGCGATCGTCTCAGTGGCAATCGTTAACATCTGCTCGATTGAAGCGTTTTCATCAATCCCTATCGCAGCTATTTTTTCAATTGAGTTTCCCATCACGTGTTCAGCACATTCGATAAGGCTTCGTCCGAGAGAGCCGTGCGTGATTAATAAGATACCGATCATGATGGTTTGCTAATGTGACGCTCTAGCGCATCAATAAACATAGATGGTGCGTCGAAGCCCGTTTGATCTTGTATTTCACGCATGCAGGTTGGGCTAGTAACATTTATTTCCGTCAAATAGTCGCCAATGATATCGAGACCCACAAGCAATAAGCCTTTTTTAGATAGATCTTCGCCAATCGCATGTGCGATTTCCCTCTCCCTGTGAGTGAGGGGCATGGCCACACCTTTCCCTCCTGCAGCTAGATTCCCGCGGTGATCAGAACCTTGAGGGATCCTAGCCAGTGAAAAGGGGACCGCTTCGCCGTCGATTAGTAAAACTCTTTTATCCCCATCTTTAATTTGTGGGATAAATTTTTGGACCATGATAGTTCGTCTACCGAAGTCGGTGAGGGTTTCAATAATGACTCCCAGATTGGGGTCATCAGGGCGCGACCGAAATATCGAAGAGCCGCCCATCCCATCGAGAGGTTTTAAGATTATCTCGTTATTTTTATCAATGAATTGTTTGATTGTTGTGTGGTCAGCCGTAACGACTGTGGGCGCAATAAACTCGGGATATTTAGTAATTGCTAATTTCTCATTGAAGTCTCTTATACTTCGCGGGCGGTTGAATACCACACATCCATCTTGCTCAAGTGACTCGAGGAGATACGTACTGTAGATATACTCCATATCAAAAGGAGGGTCTTTTCTCATGATAATGCCGTCTATTTCGGCAGGTGCAAGCTCCTTTGATTCCAGGACTTCATACCATGCCGACCTGTCATCGAGAATAGATAACTGGCGAGCATTAACCATTACTTTATTCTCTATAAAGCTAATATTTTTTTGTTGTGCAGCCCATGTTTGATGGCCACGGCTCGCAGCCTCTCGCATCATTGCGTACGAGGTATCTTTTTTGATATTGAGAGTATCTAGCGGGTCAAGTATGAAAAGTAAATTCACTATT
>CAJQMS010000041.1 GCA_905479505.1 uncultured Burkholderiales Genera incertae sedis bacterium
CTCTGCATTTCGGTTAATCGCAAAAATACCTACGCTAGCTGCAATGGCTTACAAATATTCAATAGGCCAACCGTTCGTCTATCCCGATAACGAGTTAGGGTATTCCGCTAATTTCATGAGGATGCTATTTTCGGTTCCGGCTGAGGACTACATCGTTAACCCTGTTTTAGCCAAGGCGCTAGACCGGATTTTTATTTTGCACGCTGATCATGAGCAAAACGCATCGACGTCAACAGTCAGATTGGCCGGGTCATCAGGGGCAAATCCGTTTGCCTGTGTTGCTGCAGGTATTGCTTGTCTTTGGGGACCTGCACACGGTGGCGCTAATGAAGCTTGTCTCGATATGTTGGAAGAAATCGGCGACATATCTCGCGTTGGTGAATACATCAAGAAAGCTAAAGACAAAAACTCAGGGTTTAGGCTTATGGGTTTTGGACATCGAGTCTATAAAAATTACGATCCACGGGCAAAGCTTATGCGTGAGACTTGTCACGAAGTACTGAACGAGTTAGGCCTAGAGAACGACCGTTTGTTCAAGCTTGCAATGGAGTTGGAGCGCATCGCACTTGAGGATGAGTATTTTGTTGAAAAGAAGTTGTATCCAAATGTGGATTTTTATTCAGGAATCGTTCAAAGAGCAATGGGGATCCCGACAAACATGTTCACATGTATTTTCGCTTTAGCCCGGACAGTGGGATGGATTGCGCAGTGGAACGAGATGATTTCAGATTCAGAACAAAAAATCGGTCGACCCCGTCAGCTTTACGTTGGCGAGGCACTCCGTGATGTAAAAAACATTAATCAAAGGTAGCGCACCAAAATTTATCAACTTTTACTCACCCTAATTAAACATGATAGAAGAATTCGGAGGAAGCTCTCACTTATTTGGCACTAACGCCGCATTCGTAGAGGAGCTCTATGACTCTTATTTAGAGGATCCCGAAACGGTATCCAACGAGTGGCGACAATATTTTGATGGGTTGCAAGACGGGAACAAATTAAAAGATGTACCTCATCACCAAGTGGTCGAATCTTTTGTTGGGTACAAGAGTGGGGTAGGCTCTGCTACGACGGACCTGAACGGAGAATTGGGCAACGACCGTAAGCAAGTTTCTGTACTCCAACTCATTAATGCGTATCGTTTTCTGGGTGTGAGGTGTGCTTCTACGGACCCGCTATCGCTCGTAAAAAAACCGGATATTCCGGAGCTCACTATCGAACATTACAATTTATCGAAAGGCGATCTAGGTAATGTTTTCAATACTGGATCACTTGTCGGTCCAGAGCAAATGGCTCTATCGGAAATTATTAGTGCACTGGAATCTACCTACTGCGGCTCAATAGGTGCTGAGTACATGTACATTAGCGATGTGCAACAAAAACGTTGGATTCAAAATCGACTAGAGGGGCCGAGATCAAGGCCTCAATATTCGACTGATTTAAAACTACACTTATTAGAGCGATTAACCGCGGCCGAAACTCTTGAGAAATATCTACACACAAAGTACGTGGGGCAAAAAAGATTCTCCTTGGAGGGGGCGGAGAGTGTAATTGTCTCCCTTGATCATCTCTTGCAGCAGGCAGGTAAAGTAGGAATTCAAGAGGCCGTAATTGGCATGGCGCATCGAGGTCGACTCAATGTCCTTGTGAATACTCTGGGCAAAATGCCTAAGGATCTCTTTTCTGAATTCGAAGGAAAGTCGGCAGACCAACTCCCAGCGGGTGACGTGAAGTACCATCAAGGATTCTCTTCTGATCTTATGACACCCGGCGGACCAATGCATGTATCTTTGGCTTTTAACCCGTCTCACTTAGAAATCGTAAATCCAGTAGTTGAGGGATCAGTCAGGGCGCGGCAGCACCGTCGTAATGACCCTGACGGAAGAGAAGTGCTTCCGATACTAATTCACGGAGACGCCGCATTTGCTGGACAGGGTGTTGTCATGGAAACGTTAAATCTCTCTCAAACAAGAGGGTACCGAACGGGTGGCACTGTTCATATCATCGTGAATAACCAGATCGGTTTTACCACTTCAGATGCTCGAGATGTTCGCTCAACTTTATATTGTAGTGATATCGCCAAGATGATTGATGCCCCTGTTTTTCATGTGAACGGGGACGATCCAGAGGCCGTTGCTTTCATCACTGAGATCGCTCTCGATTATCGACTGGAGTTTGGGAGAGATGTCGTCATTGATCTTGTTTGTTTCAGGAAACTTGGTCATAACGAGCAGGATGAGCCGATGGTGACCCAACCTTGGATGTATGGACTAGTAAAAAAACATCCAGGTGCGAGAAAGAAATACGCTGATAGACTTCTGATCGAAGGTACCGTTGAAGCTGAACAAGCCGAGGGTATGATCGGTAATTTTAGAGAAGCACTAGACGGCGGGCATCATACTAATAAAACGGTCTTAGCGAATTTCAAACCACCGTTTACAGTGGACTGGTCGGCTTATCAGAATATTCCATGGACACATTCGGCAAAAACAAGTTTGACCTTGCGGTCCATTAGGGCTTTGTCTGGAAAGTTGACGTCCTTACCTGATGGGTTTGAGATTCATCCTCGCGTTCAAAAAATTATGAATGACCGTCTGTTGATGTCGCAAGGTAAATTACCGCTCGATTGGGGGATGGCAGAAAACCTTGCTTATGCGTCAATTCTTAAAGCAGGGTTTGGAATTCGTTTATCAGGACAAGATAGTGGCCGAGGTACTTTTTTTCATCGGCATGCTGTTTTGCATGATCAACGTAGACAGTTCGCTAATGATGGGGTCTTTATTCCTTTAGAGCATATTGAGAGAGGGCAACCTAGTTTTACGGTTATTGACTCGCTCTTATCTGAGGAAGCTGTTCTTGGCTTTGAGTACGGTTATGCGACCACTGAGCCAAACGAGCTTGTTGTCTGGGAGGCGCAATTTGGTGATTTTGCGAATGGAGCGCAAGTCGTCATTGATCAGTTCATTGCTTCTGGTGAGGTTAAGTGGGGACGAATGTGTGGTCTTGTCATGATGTTGCCGCATGGGTATGAAGGGCAAGGCCCGGAACATTCATCTGCAAGAATAGAACGCTATCTTCAGCTGTGCGCGGATTACAATATGCAAATCTGTATTCCTTCAACGCCGAGCCAAATGTTCCACGTGTTGCGACGCCAAATGCTGCGGCCTTACCGTAAGCCCTTAATTGTTATCAGCCCAAAAAGTCTGCTTAGACATAAGGAATCCATTTCATCGTTGGACGATCTCGTGAATGGCGAGTTTAAAGTGCTAATTCCAGAGACCGATGAGTCCAAAGCATCGAAGGCCAAACGCGTAGTATTTTGCAGTGGTAAGATTTATTTTGAGCTCAATGCAATTCGAAATGATAAATCTTTGGATCATATAGCGATTGTTAGACTGGAACAGCTTTATCCATTCCCGCATGATGCATTCAAGGAGCAGG
>CAJQMS010000042.1 GCA_905479505.1 uncultured Burkholderiales Genera incertae sedis bacterium
TGATGACGTAGAGTGGAAGGCAGATATAAATTTATACGGAATAAATTTTGATGAAACGTCGAACATCACTATTTTTCGATGTGTGCAAGAGGCGCTAACTAATATAATCAGACACAGTGACGCGACGAGAGTCGTGGTGGCCGTGAGTGCTTCACAAAAAGACGGTTATGCAGAGATAAAAGTTGGGGATAACGGGTCGATTAAGGAAATAAATGATAACAATGATGGTATTGGGTTGATGGGGTTAAGGGAGCGGATTGAGAATCTGGGTGGGGTGTTTGAAGCAGGTGCTGATGCTCCAAGTGGATTCTTCGTGTCTGCTCGCTTTCCCATTCATACCCTTCAATCTAACCTAACCTAGTGGCCATGGATCCCATAAGTATAATTCTCATTGATGACCATGCAGTTGTTCGGGAAGGCTACCGAAGGTTACTGGAGGGCGATTCTCATCTCCACGTTCTAGCAGAGGGTGATAACGGTAATGAGGGGTATAGGGTTATTTGTGAATATCAACCTGATGTTGTAGTCATGGACATTACCTTGCCTGGGATGAGCGGTATTGAGGTCACGCGTCGTGTGATTAGTAGGTTTCCTGATCAGAAAATCTTAATTTTCAGCATGCACGAAGATATGGTTTTCGTGAATCGAGCTTTCCAAGCTGGTGCAAAAGGGTATGTCACGAAGTCTGCCGCTCCTGAGGCTCTTGTTGATGCTGTGCGGCAGGTTGCTTTGGGAAAGCTTTACTTAAGTGAGGAAATGGCCCAGTTGATCGCCACTCAGACGGTTTCAGATAGCGAGAAGGGTATTGATTTATTATCCAGCCGCGAATTTGAGATATTTCGTCTTTTGGTCCAGGGCCATTCAATCAATGAGATATCGCAAGCGCTCCATATTTCATATAAAACCGTTGCAAATTACCAATCGACCATTCGACAGAAACTAGGGGTGACGTCGGCGGCGCAAATTGTTCGTATCGCGCTCGACCATGGAATAATCTCGTCTATCGATAAATCCCTTTGATCTATTTTTTAGATCGGGAAGATTTCCCATAAATATGTACGTCAATACGCGCTATGACGTTGAAAATTTGTCGTCTATAGTTTATGCACAATTGAGTGTTATGCCTCTCTTTGAAGCCTCATGACCGCCCAGCTTGCTGAGCGGTTTTTTTTTTGCCTCGATAGGGCGCAAGGTTAAAGTATAGTCATCATTAAGTGGACCTTGAAATCGTAAGGCTGTTAGCATCAATTAAAACTAAGCATAATAAGACTATCGAAAAAGAACGAAATAGGGGGAGCAGGTGACTAGTTCAAAGAAAGTATTTAAGAAAAAAAACTCTGTAGGTAAAGTCAGGGGACGTATAGATCCATCCGAGTTACGTTCAAGGCACTGGTTCAACAACCCAGATAATCCTGATATGACGGCCTTATATATTGAAAGATACATGAACTGGGGAATTAGTCGTGAGGAGCTGCAGTCGGGAAAGCCCGTAATTGGTATTGCTCAATCTGGTTCTGATTTGTCTCCTTGTAATCGTCATCACTTGGAGTTAGCAAAAAGAGTGAGGGAAGGTATTCGGGAGGCTGGTGGTATAGCTTTTGAGTTTCCGGTACACCCCATTCAAGAGACCGGTAAGCGCCCCAGCGCGACGCTAGATCGCAATCTTTGTTATCTCGGATTAGTCGAACTCCTATATGGATATTTTATCGATGGTGTGGTTTTGACAACAGGTTGTGACAAAACTACGCCAGCGCAACTAATGGCGGCTGCAACGGTAGATATCCCTGCTATTGTCCTGTCCGGTGGCCCGATGCTTAATGGATGGTTTAGGGGTAAGCGGACAGGGTCTGGAACGATCGTTTGGGAGGCAAGGAAGTTGCTCGCTGCTGGAGAGATTAACCATGAGGAATATATTGACATCATCGCCTCGTCTGCGCCCTCTGCCGGGCACTGTAATACCATGGGAACGGCCTCTACCATGAATGCATTAGCTGAGGCGATCGGTATGTCATTGCCAGGCGCAGCAGCAATACCAGCACCACATAGAGAGCGTGCTGAAAATGCGTACCTTAGTGGAAAAAGAATCGTTGAAATGGTCTGGGAGGATCTTAGACCGTCAAAGATTATGACCAAGTCAGCTTTTGAAAACATGATCGCGGTAAACTCAGCAATCGGTGGCTCGACCAATGCGCCAATTCACTTTAACGCGATAGCAAAACATCTTGGCGTAAAGTTAAACAATGATGATTGGGAGCGCGTGGGGTATGACGTCCCATTGATCGTAAATATGCAGCCAGCAGGAGAGTATCTTGGCGAAGACTTTCATCACGCCGGTGGCGTGCCGGCGGTGGTTAGTCGACTGATAAAATCGGGCGCGATTAACAAAACAGCTTTGACGGTTAATGGAAAAACGCTGTATCAAAATTGTCAAAAAGCTAAAGTCCTAGATGCGGCTGTGATCTGGCCAGCAAAAAAGCCAATGAAGGATCAAGCTGGTTTTCTTCACATGAAGGGTAACCTTTTCGATAGCGCAATTATGAAGACTAGTGTGATTTCAGACGCATTTAGAGCAAAATATTTATCGAATCCAGAGGACCTCAACGCGTTTGAAGGTAGAGCAATCGTTTTCGAGGGCCCAGAGGACTATCATAAGCGTATTGACGACCGCAAATTAAAAATTGATGATACTTGCATGTTATTTATTCGGGGTGTAGGCCCTGTGGGTTACCCAGGCGCGGCGGAGGTCGTTAATATGCAGCCGCCGGCTCGTTTGATTAAGGCGGGTGTGCAGGAACTGCCGTGTATCGGAGATGGAAGACAATCGGGAACTTCTGGTTCGCCGTCGATTTTGAACGCATCCCCAGAGGCGGCGACTGGTGGAAACCTCGCTATTCTAAAGACGAACGATATCGTGCGTATAGACCTTAATGAAAGATCTGTGAATATTAAAATTTCGAAAACTGAAATTGCGAAACGAAAGCGTCAGTTAAAAAAATCAGGGGGACATCCTATTCCAGATAGTCAGACTCCGTGGCAAGAAATTCAACGAGAAATTGTCGATGAACTCTCGGAAGGTATGGTTCTTAAGCCTGCAACTAAATATCAAAAAATAGACCGTAAAAAAGGAATACCAAGAGACAATCATTAAGACAATTGCCGACTAAAAATTTTCGTCTGGGCACGGCTCGTTAATGCTGCTCAATGTGCTAAAAAATAGACTTATTGGTGAAATTTTTTTTAGGCGGCCGAGAAGTTCGCATAAGGGGGACTATCACTAAGCTAGGTGTAGTTTATTTAGACTGCAGACGAGTCAAGCGCTTGGTGCGACACTTACGCCATGAACATGATATTTTTCGATTAACTTATGGATTAGTCCATCGGCTTTCGCTTTTTCGATGAACTGGTGAAGGTATATGGCACTCATTTGATTGATTGGTAAAGTGCCGACCGATTGTTTGACGGAGGTGATCTGACCACTGAGAATTCGAGTTTTCGGAATTTTCTCGCAGTCGGATATTAATCGTGGTTTGAGGCCAGCTAAAATTTCAATTCCTTCATCGATAAATCTTTGTAATGACTCTCCGATAGAGCGACTACGGATGATGGTGGCATTTTTAATTGTTGCCGTTAAGAATAAATCATAGGCGCTTCGACCCATTACTGAGATTTGGTTTCCTACGTGATCGATATCTGTCATTACTCTGATGGTTGAATGTTCACGTACGAGGAAAGTGACCGGGATCTCGAGATAAGGTGCTGAAAAGGCGATATTCTTTGCTCTCTGTGGTTCGTTTCCTACAAAAGC
>CAJQMS010000043.1 GCA_905479505.1 uncultured Burkholderiales Genera incertae sedis bacterium
TTCGTGTTTTGCGCTAGCTATCGCTTGTAACGGCGAGAAATTTGACCAATCATCGGGACTTAACGTCATTGATTGCCTGATACTTTCCTCTCCTACTGGAATAAGTCGATTTATTAGTCGCTGACCTGCATTTTGTCCAAGCGGTACAACCTTAATAGCCACTAAAATCTGATTTTCAATAAAAGACCAGACGTGACTCGTGAGCATTTCCTCAACAGATAAATCAGTCATGAAACTGCAAAAGGAAAACCCTAACGGGAACGTTACATATTCCAATTGCATTAAAAATTCAGTTGAATGGCTGGAAATAATACTCATCTCCTGGATTACCCCCTTCAGGGCATACCCCATTTGGAGTGTCTCCTTTTGAATCTCGGACGTCTCCCTAGTGATTAGGTAGTCCTGATTAAGCTCAGCTAAAATTTGATGATCAGAGTTTCTCCATGCCTCAAGCATCGTTCGCAATATTGGTAACTCGTAATTCGCATAAGGACCATAAAGAATTGAAGCGATCCACTGATACACAGTCTCCTCATCCTGGATACGTTTTGTATCAACTAACCACTCCATACCCTGCGAGTAACTAAAGGCGCCTGTCGGTAGGGATTGGCTTGAAAGTCTAAGCATATTCATCATGCTAGTTCCATTTAACGAGGACATTTGAGTTTCACTCCTCAGCAAAATCGTGGATGACCGGACCACGACCTTTTCCGTGCTCTGGTCCATGACTATGTCCGCCGCCATAGGCTCCACTCTCGGGATGAAACGGCACACTCACTGAATGGACATGCGCACCCAAACCTTCGACCATATCCCGCAAGACCTCATCATCAGCTATCCGCAGCCAAGCGTTATGAATCTCAATTGAAACATGACGGTTTCCAAGATGATAAGCCAAATGAGAGAGCGATTTCGCAGATCCTTGAGTAATCTGGAGTAGCGATTCGTCTTGGGCGAGAACACGAACTATCTTTCCATTCTCACTTTCTAAGCAATCACCGTGAGCCAGTATCGTGCCTCTATCAAGAAACACCCCCACTTCTTGGCCATCGATACTGACCGCCTTAAAACGACTTTTTTTTCTCACATCAAAAGGCAATAAAATTTCAATGTCAGCTTTTGAGAATTGACCTGCTCGTTTTTTAATAACCAACATAATTAAAATAGAAAATAACGTTGAGCCATCGGTAATATCGTGGCGGGTTCACAGGTAAGTAGTTCGCCATCAGCGTAAACATGATAATTTTGGGGGTCGACTTCTATTTTGGGTTGAAGTGTATTCAGGACCATTGAGGACTTAGAAATTGTCCTCGTATTGCGAACAGACGCAAGACGCTTTTTCAAACCTAAGTTGTCTCTTACATTTGCATCAATTGCAGCTTGGGACGTAAAAGTGACGGACGAGTGCTCCAAAGCGCCACCGTAAGCACCAAACATATATCGATAATGAACTGGCTGTGGCGTTGGAATAGATGCATTAGGATCGCCCATAAGCGACATCGCAATCACGCCGCCTTTAAGAATCATTGATGGTTTAACACCGAAAAACGCAGGCTTCCAAAGCACGATATCCGCCATCTTCCCTACCTCTATCGAACCGACTTCATGGGCCAACCCATGCGTAATAGCAGGGTTAATCGTATACTTTGCGATGTATCGCTTAACACGGTAATTATCTGACCGGTCAGAGTCCTCTGGCAAGGGCCCTCGCTGCACTTTCATTTTATGCGCTGTCTGCCATGTTCGACAAATTACCTCTCCGACACGGCCCATAGCTTGGGAATCACTGGCGATCATACTGAATGCACCGAGGTCGTGCAGCACGTCCTCTGCCGCGATTGTCTCACGACGAATTCTTGATTCCGCAAAAGCTACATCCTCAGCGATTGAGGAGTCCAAGTGATGACAAACCATCAACATGTCCAAATGTTCATCTATTGTATTAACTGTGTAGGGTCGCGTAGGGTTTGTAGAAGACGGCAACACGTTTGAGAAACCACATGCCTTAATGATATCCGGCGCATGCCCGCCACCAGCCCCTTCCGTATGATAAGTGTGTATCACACGGTCTTTAAATGCCGCAATCGTATCTTCAACAAATCCAGACTCATTTAACGTGTCTGTATGAATGGCGACTTGAACATCTGAGGCCTCTGCTACTGACAAACAATTATCAATCGACGCAGGCGCAGTACCCCAATCTTCATGCAATTTAAGGCCCATGGCTCCAGCTGAAATCTGCTCTTCCAACGGCAATGGCAAACTCGCGTTACCTTTTCCCATAAACCCGAGATTCATCGGAAATGCATCGGCCGATTGAAGCATCCGAGAAATATGCCAAGGACCAGGAGTACAAGTAGTCGCATTCGTTCCCGTTGCCGGACCGGTCCCTCCTCCGAGCATCGTAGTGATTCCGGACGATAGCGCCTCTTCTATTTGTTGAGGACAAATAAAGTGAATATGTGCGTCTACTCCTCCCGCTGTGACAATAGAGCCCTCTCCTGCAATAATCTCAGTTGCAGCCCCGATCACGATATCAACACCGGGCTGAATGTCTGGATTACCAGCCTTACCAATTCCTTCGATACGACCATCCTTGATCGCAATATCAGCCTTAATGATTCCGCTGTGATCAATAATTAATGCGTTCGTAATGACTGTATCTGCCACTGCATTAGCTGACCTCTGACTTTGGCCCATACCATCTCGAATAACTTTACCACCACCGAACTTTACTTCCTCACCAGGAATTGTCTTATCTTGTTCAACTTCAATCCAAAGCTCCGTGTCTGCTAAACGAACGCGATCTCCCACAGTCGGACCAAACATCTCAGCATAAGCGCGTCGATCGATTTTATTGCTCATCGCAAGCTCCCCATTACCATCCCTCTAAATCCATAGATCATTCGATCTCCGCCTATTGCGACTAATTCGACAGTTCGCCTCTGCCCAGGCTCAAATCGCACGGCGGTGCCTGCTGCAACATTCAACCGAAAGCCCATAGTCCGTTCGCGATCAAACTCGAGTGCCGCGTTCGTTTCATAGAAATGGTAATGCGATCCGACCTGTATTGGCCGGTCACCGGCGTTGCAAACAACAACCGTTAATAACGTCCTGTTTGGATTGATTTCGATATCACCGTCTAAAGTCTCAACTTCTCCTGGTATCACGCGTAACTCCTCAAAGAATTGGTTGATGAACGGTTACTAACTTTGTGCCATCTGGAAAGGTGGCTTCGACTTGAATTTCTGGAATCATTTCAGACACACCTTCCATGACCTGGTCACGATTTAACAAAGTGGCTCCATATGACATCAAGTCGGCAACTGTTCTTCCCTCTCGAGCCCCTTCCATAATCTCAGCTGTGATAAGGGCAATAGCCTCGGGATAGTTAAGCAACAGTCCTTTTTTAAGTCGTCTCTCAGCTAATAAACTTGCAGTAAAAATTAATAGTTTATCTTTCTCTCTTGGAGTTAAATCCATAACGTCCTCCGGTTCATTAATGTCAGTCTAAGTGTTCCAAATCCTTGGGGTTACCGCGGCATGTGAAGAATAAAGCGGACGCAAACGCACCCACATATTTGTAAACACTTGACGGCCGCGCTCAATATCCCCTCCAACCCAACGGATAATAAGGACGTCATTCAAAGAAGTTATTCCACAATGAGTCTCCTCCTTGGCAATTCCCCTAAGATCATCCATCAGTATCTTGTCGTGTTCTACTCCCACAACAGCCATCGTTCCAAAGTTAGAAAAATCATCTAAGATTCCGGGACCGTCCATAAATTGGTCCGGCGAGAATATGGTGCGTTCTAAGAATTTTGAAACGCCATCAACCGAAATATTTATTTTTTGCTTGAGTCTTCCCTCAAGTAAAGGAGCGTGATCGATGTGTCGCCCGAGCGCGCAGAAGTCCCAACCAACAAAAACCCCGCCTGTCTCAACGTTAACGTTAATTTCCATATCGGCCAAACATTTATTAAAAATAATATTTTCTTGAGGCATCCACTCACAAACGCTATTCGAT